>DUFE01000045.1 GCA_011170385.1 Dehalococcoidia bacterium
AGAGGGATACGGCAGCCATTCAGCACCGAGGGTTGGGGCGGGAGCTGCTACTGGAAGCAGAACGAATTGCCGGCAGGGAGTTTGATGCAAAGGCTATCGCCGTTTTAAGCGGGGTTGGCGCCAGGGGATACTATCGCTCAGATTTTGGCTATAACCTGAAGAATGGCTATATGGTAAAAAAACTCTAAATACGTATCAACTTTCGCTTTCCTGGCTCCAGTTCTGCATTATTTCTTTAATACGCTGGGCGAGCTTCGGGCTGTTTCGCAGTCTCTCGATCAACACAGGGCAACCTTCCAGCATGGAGTTTTGGGCAGCAGTCGTCATGCTGGATATGAGGTTCTGCATGCTCTGGTCTGTCTGCTGCGAGGCGCCGGGCATTGATACCATTTGCCGCCGGATGTCCTCCTCGGTGAACCTCATCGGCATTATGCATGTTTTATACCAGGGGCAATCCTTACATTGCATTATGCTGTAGGCTTCATCCAGAACATCACCCATTTTATTTCTCCTGATCTAATGCTTATTTTATTATACCATTTTTATACCGATTCAGTTTGACAAAAACAAGGAAAGAGTGTAGATTTACTGTATAATTTAATACGGCGCACCCGGGGTAGCCTGAAATGGTTTGGGTTGAACTGGAGGGCAAGTCGGTGAGAATCCGACGCAGTACCGCCTACTGTGACCGGTAAATTGTTACCGGAAGCCAGGACGCCAGAGTCCCCGGGTAACTGGATCTCCGCGGGATAGGAGGTGTATCATGTTAGGCAAGACATGAGAAAATTCCCTTGTCCTGGGAGGGGCAGGGAATTTTTTTTACGCATTTATACAAGAAAATATCGGAGGGATTAGTGAAGAAAACCTGTTTGGTAATAATATCTTTGCTGCTGTCATTATCAGCACTGCTGGCAGCAGCCACCGGATGCGATAATAAAGGACCGGAAACCGTTACCAAAACGTTAACAGCCACTACTACAACAACTTTACAAACTTCAATTATAGAAACGGTGACAGCCACCACCACGGAAACGGTAACCGTAAAGGTTATGACCGTAACCGACGACCTGGGGCGGGAGGTTACCATAGAAGGAACTCCATCCCGGATAGTCTCACTGGCTCCCAGCAATACGGAAATTCTGTTTGCCCTGGGGCTGGGGGATAAGGTTGTCGGAGTAACCGAATACTGCGACTACCCAGAGGAGGCACTGAGTATAGAGAAAGTCGGTGGGTATTCGGATGCTAACATAGAGAAGATCGTCGCCATAAACCCGGACCTGATACTGGCTGAGGATTTGCATAAGACAGAGGTCATTCCGGCACTGGAAGACCTCGGCTTTACAGTGGTCGCCATAGTTCCGTACACCCTTCAGGAGGTGATGGATTCGATCAATTTTATCGGTATGATTACCAGAGCCGAAGCCGCAGCTGAGCAGATTGCCAATGATATGGAACGAAGGATCAAGGAGATAACGGATATAACCAGTGTGCTTACTGAGGGAGAAAAAACGAGCGTATTGTATGTCATCTGGCACGAACCTATAATGTCCGTGGGAAATGATACCAGAATTCATGAGATCATCGAGCTTTCCGGTGGCATAAACATTGCTGCAGTTGCCGGAGAAGGATACCCGACGCTGGCACTTGAGGAAATCATCAGCATAAATCCGCAGGTAATACTGGTTAATGTAGAAGACTACGAGGGAGGCGATATATCGCTTCAAGCTATACTAAACGAGACCAGATTTAGCGATGTAGATGCCGTCGTTAACGGTAGGGTATACGGTATAAACGCAGATCTGACCAACCGGCCGACCCCTCGTATTATCGACGGGTTTGAGTTAATCGCTGGTATATTACACCCCGAGCTATTCGGTGACATCGAGTAGCTGAAACCGGTGGTAAGATAGAGTGATATCACCCTACCTTACCCGTTAATAAAGGGAGCTACGCTGATATTGAATAAAAATCAGCAGCTTGTAGAGGGCAACGGAATATCGGGTGCGCCTTATCCTCGCTGGCGCAGCCGTATTATTGCCCTTCTGGGATTACTGGTAATACTACTGATAGTGGTAATATTTGCTACCTCCATCGGTAGCGTGGACATACCCTTTTCCACCACGTTTGTAGTATTAACTTCCAAGCTTCCTTTTATCGATATACCCGTTGAGCCTATAGGTAGTATAAGGGCTGCTGATATAGAGAAAATTGTCATAGATATACGCCTACCCCGCGTGTTGCTAGCCGGACTGGTAGGTGCCGCTCTGGCATTAGCTGGAGCTACCTACCAGGGGCTTTTCCGCAACCCGCTGGCAGATCCCTATCTTATCGGCGTTGCGCAGGGGGCGGCGTTAGGGGCGGTCATCGGCTTTCTGATTCCCGTCAGCAGCGCTGGTATAGGTATCGGTCTGGTGCCGATACTGGCTTTCGTCGGGGCGCTGTTGAGCGTAACAGTAGTATACCTTCTGGCAAGAGTGGGCAGAACCGTACCGACAACCACCCTGATACTTGCCGGGGTGGCGCTGGGAGCATTGCTCGGGGCTATCGTCTCTTATCTGGCAATCACCAGCGGGCAGATGCTGCAGGGTATTATGTTCTGGCTTACGGGCAGTTTCTCATTGAGCCAGTGGAATGAGGTATGGATAGTACTGCCTATCGTCGCCATCGGGGCGATCATCTTGCTTCTGTTCTCACGGCCATTGAATATTATGCAGCTGGACGAGGAACAGGCTCAACAACTGGGTATAAGCGTGGAGAAGCTAAAGCTGGCGTTGCTGGTAGTAGCCACCATGATAACCGCTGCCGCCGTCTCTTTCGTCGGTATAATAGGTTTTGTCGGCATTATCACACCTCATGCTGTCCGCCTGATATGGGGGCCGGATTATCGATTCCTGCTGCCGCTATCATTGTTATCAGGCGCTGTATTTCTTATCCTTGCCGATGTTCTGGCTCGAACAGCCGCTGCCCCATCAGAGATACCAATAGGGGTGATAACAGCCCTATGCGGGGCGCCGTTCTTCCTGTATCTGCTGAAAAGACGGGCGAGAACGCTTTATTGAGGAAAATATGATCGAGATTAAGATGAAAGACGTTTCCATCGGCTACCGGCAGAGTCTGGTCGTTAAAAATATGACGCTTGAAGCCAGACCTGGGGAAATGCTGGGGCTTGTGGGACCCAACGGCTGCGGTAAATCGACCATAATAAAAGCGTTAAGCCGGTTGATACAACCGCAATCAGGCAACATACTGGTAAACGAGCGGAATATATTACAGATGTCGAGAATAGAACTGGCACGTATTATTGGCGTCGTCCCTCAAATACCGCTTCTACCCAGCACCTTCACCGCCTTCGATATCGTTCTTATGGGCAGAAACCCGCACCTTGGCCTGCTTCAGCACGAAGGAAAGAAAGATGTGGCAATCGCCTGGGAAGCGATGCGGAAGACAGCCACACGACCCCTTGCCCAGCGGAGAATTGGGGAGCTTTCTGGAGGGGAGATTCAAAGCGTGGTAATCGCCCGTGTACTGGCGCAGCAGACGGAAGCGGTACTGCTTGACGAACCGACGGCAAACCTGGACATTGGTCGCCAGATCGAGGTGCTGGACCTGATCAAAGAGTTGTGTCAGGGTAACGGCTTCACTGTTGTAATCGCTCTTCACGACCTGAACCTTGCGGCTCAATACTGCGACCATTTGATACTGATAGACAAGGGGTCGATTCACTGCCAGGGCAAGCCAGATAAGGTGATTACAACGGATAACATAGCCAATGTATATGGCTCTGGAAGTTATATATATGAACATCCCTTAAGTGGATTACCGGTGGTGCTCCCCATAGCAGGTAGCAGCAAGTCGTATACTGAATAAAGGGAGAATTTATACAGCTAACTCAGGAGACTATCTATTTTCTGTTGCAAAGCTTCTTCCGGGACGGCGCCAACGACCATATCTACTACCTTGCTGTCCTTGAAGAACATCAGGGTAGGTATTGACATAATATTATAACTGGAAGCAATCCTTTGGTTTTCATCTACGTTTAGCTTACAGAACTTGAACTTACCTTTATTTTTTTCAGACAGGCTTTCTATTATGGGCCCAACCATACGACAGGGACCACACCAGGGAGCCCACAGGTCAACAAGTACCGGTTGCGTGGATTTTAGTACCTCTTCTTCGAATGTCTGGTCGGTGATAGCTAATACCATAAGATCTCTCCCTTTTAAGAATATGCTTTAGATATAATAGGTATTTATTTCTTTCGTGTCAAGAATATAAGTATATATACTATACTATAAGGATTAAACTTAACCAGTTTCTTCTTTCAGGGAAGAGACTATCCTCCAGACGATATTTTCACAAAGAACGGTTATATCCTCGGTAGACAGGTAGCTCGGGATGGTGCTATCGAATATTATGCTACCCTCTGGGGCAAACTCGTCATCGCCTCGCCATAGCACCAGTGTTATTGGCACGTGGCTAAAGGCGTTTATGGTTAGGGCTAAATCGCCATATCCTGCCTCCTGATAATCGAACATGGCAACGGTTTTTAGCAGTAACTCCGGATTATTACCGAAGCTTTTCAAAAGCGGTCTTATCGTCCTCTTGGTAAAGTTAGAGGCGTAGATTATCCCCTCCGGCAGCTCTTTGTAAGTGATTCTATTGCCGGTAACCGGGGCGCCTTCAGCGTTGTTAATATAATGGAGTATTAAAACCTTATCTTTTATTGGAACCGCCTCGTTGCTGTCCGCCAGGGAGACATTGATTTCCGGGTGGCTAACATGGTAGATCTTGTTCAGGTACCGGAGAGTAATGGTACTCTTTCCGCCTGTAGATTCAAGTTTAGAGCCACTTTTACGGCAGAGTTGTTCCAGGTCTCTGGCTGCAGCTAGCTTTTCACTGGCGAGCCTATATGCAACCTGGTAACCGTACTGGTAGTTACTGCGGTCGGGCAGCGGTAAAGTTTTATTGTCCATAAAATAATCGCGGCTAGATTTCAAGCCACGAATCCGAGTAGAGGGTCTCTCCGGTAAGAACCCGTACTGTCTTTAAGTACTCTTTCTCTTCCTGGTTAAGGGAAGCCGTGTCTGGGTCATCACCGTCCATTACGCGGTGTACCAGGCTGACAATCTCTGGCCTTTCTCCTCTGGCTATATGCACCAGTTCGGCGTCAAAGGCGTCGATTATAGCCGAATATATCCCATATTTCATCAGCATTATCATATAGGTGCGGTTGAGGTATGGTCTTAAGTGGGTAGGTGTGCCGTTGGATACGTTGGATAGACCGACGATAGATTTGCATTCCGGTGTGATTTCAGGGAGCATGCTCATAAACTCCAGGCAGGATTTCACTTGATTTATCTCGACACTGACTGGCGTGGCGATGGGGTCTATCCAGATATTTTCGCTGGCGATACCCGCTTCGTTGGCCCTGTAAATAAGGTCCACGGCAAGCATGCACCTCTCGTTGGCATCACGTGGCATCCCCTCAACCCCCCAGAGGAGCCCTATCATATCGGCATCGTACTGCTTGGCCAGGGGAAGAATCCTTTCCAGCCTTTCCGGTTGCAGCGAAACGGAATTGATTAACGCTTTCCCTTTGCATGCTTTCAGACCGGCTTCGGTAGCCAACGGGTTGGTAGTGTCCAGAGATAGCGATTTATCGCTGACCTCCTGAACAGTCTCTACGAGCCAGTGCATCAGATCATCACCGGCTTTTCGCGCCGGACCGATGTTCAAATCCAGGTAATCCACGCCAGTTTCGGACATAGCCTTCGCCATCTCCTGAATGGGCTTCGGATTTCTCTCCTTCATTGAAGGACCGATGGTTGCTGACATTACATTTATGTTTTCACCAACCAGTATCATCATATCTCCTTATGCTTTCCACGATTTAAGATAGGCTGGAATATGTGCTCCCTCTCTGGGTCCGACTAAAATCTCCCAACCGGGTAGCTCATCCTCCAATCCACCGCTTTCGACGGCGATATATCCGGGTATTATCAGCTTCTGATGATTGACCTTATCGGCGATGCCGCACTTCTTTATAAAGGGAGCGATGGTATCTGAACTGAACTTACCAGCAGCCCAGGCGGTCATAACCGAAAGCCCCTCTGTATCCTTCACCAGCAGGTAACAGGGGATGCGGCTGTTTTCGATCTCGCCGGATACAATAAAGTATGTCAGTGAAAAATTGGAGGTTAGAACCACCGGCGAGTTTTTGTTAGGCCCACCGATTTCATAGATACCCTCCGTGGTTGCCAGCGGGCGCTGTGGGTCGGTGAATATATTCATCCGCAGTACCAGCAACGGAAACAGGCTTTCACCACGGAAATCAGATAATACGATGATACCACCGTACTTGGCGATAAAGGTAGCGGCGACCATCGCCTCTTTCATTGGATTATCACTCATCTTATTGGCGAAGATAATGGTAGGGAAGCCAAGAGGTCTGAATTTTTTATCAAGAGCCGCGCGGCGTATGATAACCTGGTCTTCGAACACCTGGCGTATCTTTCTTGCCCCGGAGTCTATTATGATATCTTTAATGCCGGCTTGCACCAGCTTTTCAGTAAGTACGGCAAGCTCTTCCAGACTATCTGCTTTCGCTGCTACCGGGCAGGAGTTTTCCTTTGAGAGCGTTGCTACCTGTTCGGTGTTATCTTTGGTGGCGGCGTATAGCAACGGTTTAATATCACCGCAGGCTTTGAGCCCGGCTTTGAGAACATCCGGGTTCTCGCTCATAAGGATAATACTACAATCACAGCTTTTCTTAACTTTATCGACCAGAGCCTCGAATTTTGACACGTCTCCGGATTCGCACTTAAGTGCCACCAGTTCAGGTCGAAGGGTTAACCCCACCCTTTCATATTGAAGCTTCTGGCAGCGTTCCAGGCGGCTGTTAACCTCGTCTTCGGGCATCGTATCACTGATGAGAATAGCAAGGCCAGGCGGATTTTCAAATCTCTTCTCGTGGCGGAATAGAACCGTCTCACCACCGGTTTTTACCATTCGCTCACCAGTGCCTATAGTCACCGGTCTGATTGGTGGGGCGGAGGCTTCGTCCAGCTTTTCCCTGGCTTCGTCTGATATGTAAGGGCAGGCAGAGAGCTCCGCCTTACCGGCAGCGAGACTCATGGCAAAAGCCAAACAGGTGGGCACGCCACATTCGCCGCAGTTTGTCTTGGGTAGTAATTTAAATATCTCTATACCAGTAAGCGGCATATTAATATAGATCTCCTTTCTTAAGCAAATCAGGGGCGAACCAGCAACCTGGGTCAGCAGCCATTATATCGCCTGTTTCTTCATAGGCTCTACCCCGGCACCCGGAGCAGACAACTTTATGGTAGCAGTCGCCATATTTACCTTTGAGCAGTTCTCTGGGCCGTAGTTCGTTTAATATAGGCGAGTTTTGCCAGATAGATATTATGCTTTGCTCTCTTATATTGCCTAAATTAACTTGCAATAACATACACGGGTTTAACTCGCCATTACATTGAATTATGATATACCCCATGGGCATGCCAGCGGCGCACCCCCTTTTATAATAGGGAATTCTCTTCAGCATCTCTGCCGAGAAGTGCTTTGGCTGAATCTCTTTTTGCTGAAGGATAAGGGGATACATGGGACAGCCTGGGACTCTTATCACGATAGGGTAATCCTTTTGAGCTTGAGCCAGCCACTCCATTGCCCATTTTCTGTCACCAAGACTTAAAACCTGTTCTTGGCACTCTTCCTTAGCCCTGCCGGCTACTACTAAGTCAAAGACCTCAGCAGCGTTAGCGCCATAGTCTACCGCTATTTGAAGCATATCCTCTAGCTGTGACAGGGTCTCTTTCCTGACAACCATATTGAACTGAAATGGTAAACCAGTGGCCCGACATGCCTCGGCACCTTTAAGGGCTTGCTCAAAGGCACCACTCATACCCCTGAATGAATCGTGGGTTTCGGCATCAGCTGCATCAAGAGATATAGCCACTGCCTGGACGCCGGCTCCCAGCATACTTTTTGCCATTGCTTCATCAATGAGGGTACCATTACTACCGATTGTTGTTCTTATTCCTTTCAATGTGGCATATTTTACGATATCCAGTGTATCCCCTCGACATAGAGGTTCCCCACCATCAATGACGAGCAGGCCTATTCCCAAGTTGGACAAATCATCCATGAGTTTTAGCGCTTCCTTGGTTGATAGCTCATCGGGTGCTGGCTGGTCAATTGAGCTGCTATAGCAGTGTTTGCATTTTAGATTACACTTAGTGGTAATGCTGTAAGAAACAATAAATGGCGGCTGTATCTGCATATTTGAATCCCCTTACATTATCGGATCCATTGTAAGTGCCGGATGCCCCTTCTCCTGCAGGAAGGGAAGTATTTCCTCTTCGGTAGTGCCTATCGTTTCATCGGCAATCATATCCAGCAGGTTTGGTATACCGATTTCTTTGGCTCTGACATTAAATCGCTCGGCAATCTCTTCCTTGAGGCTCTTGGGCATCCATACCAATCGTTTGATGCTGCCTTCGGCACTCAAGTATTTCCTTTGGGTGATATTGTACTTGCCATGGCCAACGAAGCCCGGGGTGCTCAAACCGCCACCGATTGTGCCAGCAAGCGCTGTAAATTTCATTCCACAGGGCGTCATCGCCGTGTACTCCCTGTTAACCGTCATTACCCCATTGCATATCGGTAGGACGGCGGCGATACACTCACAGCAGCCGCAGGTGGTCATCGGGTCGTTTATTATGCTGTAGAAGTTGTAGTGGTCTATCTTACCGCGTGAAGCCTTGAAGATGAAATCGTTGACTCCTTTCCACTGTCCCAGCCTGGCATCTATTGTCTCACCTTTGGGTACCGGCTGGTTGGGTCCGGTGGGATTGATTTCATAGGCAGCTTTGCAGTCCATCCAGTTATATGAGCCGCAGAGTCCGGTTCTTTCCGGGCTTACGGTGCAGACGTGGCTGGGGGCAAATGACTGGCACAGAGTGCAGGAGTAATATATATCCGTCTCTTCATCGGTCATGCCCTCTATACGTGCATCACGTAAGGCGTGGGTTTCTTTGGCTTTGGCAACCAGCTCGCTAACCTTTGACCCCTCTGTATAGAGCTTGACCTGCAGCTTATCCATTATTCTGCCGAAATCCTGATGCAGTTTGGCATAGAGAATATCACCGATATGGCGCAATTTGAAACCCTTGCTCTGCGCCGATTTGCTGATTCTCAACCAGGCGATATCGCGCTGCCCGATGTGCATTACCCCCTGTGCGTAGTTAATCAGGTGGTGGATTTGCCTCTCCAGGATGGGCTCGTAGTCTTCCTGCATCTCCCGTCCAGCGACCTCAACTATTATCGCCAGGGGTAGCTTGGCTCCTTCTTCGACATCGTCAATATCGGGACCAATAACTTCTATTTTACCATCCTCGACTTCGTCCATACTCTTACTGGTAACCCACTCCACCATCTGGCTCTTGCCACCACCGCACTCGAGATAGACCTCTTCCCGACGAACTCTCTCACCCTCGAAGGCGGGACCGAAGGCTACCGGAATCGGTAGTTCGGTAACGGCGACCTTAAGACCCCTTACTTCAATAGCCCGTGATACAATTTTATTATGGGGTACGTTGGAGACGACGTGCTCATAAGTACAGATGCCGGTGGGCAAGATCTCCGGTATCGGTGTATCGGCTATAACAGGAAATCCGTAGTTAATGGCACCAGCAGCGTTGGCGTACCATTCATCGGTAACGTCTCCGAGCGGCATGGCAAAAGCGAAGATTCTATCTTTGTTATATAAAAGCAGCTTTCTGTAATCACCGGGCTCGACACCACCGAAGGACATAGCCGCCCTGGCGGCGAATCCTAATGCGAACACAGTGGCGGAAACATCCGGCCCAAAGGAGACCAAACGCGTCGGCCAACCTATCTGTACGCCGGATTCGATAAGCTGTTCGGAAAACCTCTTGCCTCCGCTTTCGGCACACATAAAGACATACAGGTTCTTCTGCTGCAACTCCTGCGCGATATTAACGGCTATATCGTTGCTGGGAGCAGAGCCAAGAATGGCGGCAAAACCAGGCGCCGTACCGTCGACGAACTCGATGCCCCTCTTGCGGAGGATAACATCGTCGGCAGCGCCCAGCCAGATATTACCGTCTTTGGAGTCTTCGGTCTTGGTATAGAAATCAGGCTCTTCCAGATAACGTATCGATTCTATCAACTCTTCAGCGAAGAGTGTAGCCATACCGGCGTCGAGAGCCGGCGCCAGGTAGGGCATGGGATGTGTTTCCTTGACCATCGGTGGCAGGAGCGATTTGCACCTTTTTATTACCTGCTCCATATCCCCCAGTTTCTCAACTTTGGTACCCAGTACACCGTAGATTATGGGAAGGTAATATGCAGTATTGGGGAATCCTACCGGCTCATTAGCGCCATATTTATCCACCGCCTGCTGCCACTTATCGTCAGCCTGCTCTATAATCTTATGGGCACCTCTGATTGCCGCTGATGCAATGATTTTTGACATATCTTGCTGCCTTTCCTCTCAAGCTTTATTGCTAGACCGCATCCAGCTCACGCCTCATCTCCATATCGTAGAGCACCCTTTCACGTGCTTTATCGATACCCAGTGCCTTACGCTTCTTATCGATGTGATCTATCATGAGATGGGCGGCTTTAATCGGGTCGGGCTCGAAAGCCCACTTTCCGCCATATATCCTTTCGAAATCGTTGAACAGATAGCTAGTCAACTCTTCGCTGCCGATGGTTGGCCAGGTAACGCCAAAGACGGTGAATACCCCCGATGCGACGAAGTACTGACCGATGGATATTGCCTTTTCGCTCATCCACTCCGGAGCCGCTCCGGCGACGGGCAGGTCGCTTATATCATCGCCCAGACCGCCGTCTTTGACCATAGCTGTCGCTGCCACCAGAATACGGCTGTTATCGACACAGGAGCCAACGTGTAGTACCGGCGGAATACCGACGGCTTCGCATACTGAAGCCAGCCCCTTGCCGGCAAAATCAGCGGCGGCTTCCGGCACCATCAAGCCCGCCATGGCGCTTGCCATGGCGCTGCAACCTGTCTGGATGACGAGGATATCGTTCTTTATCAGCTCCTTGACCATGGCGATATGGGCTTCGTTGTGCGGCGTACGGGCATTGTTGCAGCCGACGACGCCGGCAACTCCTCTTATTCTGCCGTTGATGATATTATCGTTGAGCGGGTGGTACGAGGAGCGGAAGATGCCTCCCAGCATATAGTTTATCGTCTCGTGGCTGAAGCCGGCAATGAGATCGGTTTTTTCGTCAGGAATTCTGATGTTTTTACCACGCTTGGGGAAGTTCTCTATAGCCGTTTTGACCACCTCTTTAGCCGATCTAATGGCATCGTGCTCGTCGAACTCTATATGCAGCGCCCCGGGGATTTTCGCCTTTGGCGAGGTGGTTACCAGCTTGGTATGGAAGCACTGGGATATATTCGCCAGCGACTCCATAATACACTGGACATCGACCACCATAACATCCACGGCGCCAGTAACGATAGCCAGCTCCTGCTGGAGAAAGTTACCTGCCAGCGGCACGCCGTGGCGCATAAGTATCTCGTTGGCGGTGCAGCACATACCGGCAAGGTTTATTCCCTTAGCTCCCTTAGACTCGGCGATTTTTATCATTTCCGGGTCCTGTGCAGCGGCGACGATCATCTCCGATAGCAGTGGCTCGTGCCCATGAATGATGATATTAACCTCGTCTTTCTTTATGACACCGAGATTGACACTGCCCAGCAGCGGTGCCGGTGTGCCGAAAAGAATATCCTGAAGCTCGGTAGCGATCATGCTGCCACCCCAGCCGTCGGCGATGGCAGCCCTGGCTCCTTGCTGCAACAGGTTGTGGTAGTCCTGGTCGACGCCAGCGTGCGTGCGATGCATAATCTCTACGATTTCCCTATCGATGCCTCTTGGAGAGGCTTTTTCCTTTCTCCACAGCTCCTGCCTCTTCAAAGGTGCTCTCTTTAGGAACAGGATTTCACCATCCTGCCTGCCAAACTCTGCCAGCAGCTTCTCGCCAACATCTATGGCTATCTCCTGATTACTGCGTTCACCGATTTCGACACCAATATCAAGCGCCAGCTGCAGCAGTTTTTGCTCATCCTTTATTTCATAGCCGGGGGCTTCGCCCCTGGCAGCAGCAATGAACAGTTCAGCTACGGCGCGTCCGTGATCAGAGTGAGCCGCAGCACCGCCGGCTATCATACGGGTGAAGTTACGTGCGGCTATGGTCTCAGCTGTGGCGCCGCAGATACCACGTCGTTTTTTATTTTCTTCCGGGGTTTCTTCCTTGCCTTTGGGCAGCGGTACCCGGCAGGGTCCCATACCGCAGTTGCTACAGCAGCTGCCCACCGAGCCGATGGGGCACGGCTTCATCGTTTCTGCGCGATCGAATGAAAGGTTGATTTCTTCACTGCACGCCTTGGCAATCATCTGTAGGCTGGCTGCATCTATACTTTTCTTCTTTTTTTCTTCTGCCATCTCACACAACTCCAGTAATTTATTTTCTTTAGTTGCGCCAGTAATCAGATCTCAATTTTTAGAATCCTTATATATCAGGCTATCCTTTTTCTGGCACTCGAGGCACACTCCATGAAACTCCAGGCAGTGATAGAGCACGTTGAAGCCCGTATTACGGGATACTTGCCTGTCTATTTCAGTATTGACTTTCTCGTCTACATCGAAAATCCTATCGCACTTAAGGCATCGGAAGTGGTAGTGACTGCCGGTATTACAGTCATACCGGCTGGGGTTGCTGGTAAAGTCTATCTCCAGTATCTCGCCTCTACGAGCCAGCATTTTAAGGTCCCGGTAGACGGTACCCAAACTGATATGCGGCATATCTTCTTTCACCCTTTCATATATCCAGTTCGCGGTAGGGTGGCAATCGGTGTTTTTTAAAACTTCAAGTATCGCTTCCCTCTGTTTTGTTCTTCTGGTAACAGCCATATAGTACAATCAACTCCAATCTTAACAATAATGATTACTAATTATAATAAAACATATATACATTGTCAAGTTTAGTTTGATATAAAGGATAAAGGCCGGTCTTTTAGGCGGTCAGGTCGGAGATCATCTCTCGTACTAGTTTTATCGCTTCGGGGTGCCGCATAACCATAACGTCGCCGCCGGAAAGAAACAGGAGCATCGCCGATATCGCTTCCATCAGGATGCCCCGCTTTTTAATATCGCCCAGATTAGGGTCGTCTTCTTCCGGCATATATACCTCTTTAGTCTTCCAGGTTTCTTTGGCGATATTGCATATTATCGGCAGCTGCAGTTTGTCATCATGCTGTGTAAGAGCCGCCATCCTTATTCTCTCCATCACCGAATAGCAATACTCGATACCGTATCCGATACTGCTTACGGTAGGATCCATTATAATCTGCTTTTCAGTGACGCCCAGGTTATTGAGAAGTATATTGAGTTGTTTGGCAAGGTTTATATCTATCGGCGAAGAGGCGATTACGGTATGCTTGTAGCCGATTGCCGAGGCGGCTATTTTTTTGTAGTCACCCTCCTCCAGGGGTCCGATTATCAGGCTTTTGTCCTGGCAGACCTCGCATACCTCCTTGAGCACTTCCGTATCCTTCTCATGATTGGCTGTGCCCCATATGATCAGGGGAACGTCTATGGCGTCGGCTACTTTTTTGACAGTAGCGGCTGCTTCTTCGGAGCTTCGGTCGAGTCCGTTGGGATCGGTGCTGGTAAGTTGCAGGCAAATTATCTCGGCGCCATA
>DUFE01000046.1 GCA_011170385.1 Dehalococcoidia bacterium
ATAATGCGGCGTGTCATTATTCCCCCCGGGAGACGAAGGCTTTGACCCGCCGCTCAAAGGTGCTTCTCTGGAGCAGCACCCGCCGCTGGCACTGGAGACACTTTATGCCGATGTCTGCCCCCAGCCTGACCACCTGCCACTGATAGCCGCCGCAGGGATGCTTCTTCTTCAGACGGACGACATCGCCCAGCTTTATCTTCATTACCATGACCTGTATCCGGGTGGATTAGACCTTCTTATTTTCTGTAGCGGTTAATCTGGTCTCGCAGCCTGGATGCCGCCTTGCGTGCAGCGCTGTCGAAGTCCTTGCCCCTCGAGGCGTAGATAATCTGACGTGACGAGTTTATTATCGCCTTTTTGCCGTTGGCATCAACGCCGCTGGATACGGCTTTCTTTATATCTCCGCCCTGGGCGCCGACGCCGGGAATCAGCAGCAGCATATCGGAGTGCTTGCTCCTTATTGCTTTCAGCTCTTCGGGACAGGTGGCACCGACTACCAGCCCGATGTTGCCGTATTCATTCCACTGGCTGGCTTTATCGGCAACCAGCTCGAACAGGGGGGCGGTTTCGTTATTAGCGTTACAATTCAGGCTCTGGAAGTCTGCTGAGCCTGGGTTGGAGGTGCGGCACAGTATGAACACCCCTTTATCTCTGTACTCTATGAATGGCTCGATGGCATCGAAACCGAGGTAGGGATTGACCGTGGCGGCGTCGAAGCCGAGGCTGGAAAAGATAGCCCTGGCGTAAGCCTTTGCCGTGTTGCCGATGTCGGCCCGTTTGGCGTCACCGATAACCGGGATCTCATCGCGGATATAGTCCGCTGTGAATCGCAGGGCATCGAAACCATCGCTGCCAAATGCCTCGTAGAAAGCGAAGTTGAGCTTATAGGCGCATACCAGGTCGCGGGTGGCGTCTATAATAGCCCGGTTGAAATCGAGGATGCCAATCCTATCCGGCATCAGTTCTGGGTCGGGGTCGAGCCCGATGCACAGCAGGCTTTCGTTCTTTTCGGTGGCTGCGTTAAGCTTCTCTGTAAAGTCCATCATTTCCCCGTCGGTTGATATTATCAGCCTCGTGCTCTATCGTCAAGCTGGTATTGACTTCCTGTCCACCAGCAACTACTATAAATTGGTTTCTACTGTATGGGTAATAGGGGGCGATTATGAATAAAGCTCTTCCGTTGATGGCGATGTTACTGCTGTTATTATGGCTGGTGCCGGGTTGCTTTGGTTCTGTTACCGGCTCCGGCAACCTGGAGACCAGGGATTTCGATTATAGTGACTTCACCAGTCTCGAGGTAGGCAATGCCTTTAGGGTTGAAGTCACCCCCTCCGAATCGTTCAGTATAAGTATTACATTGGACGATAATCGGTTTGATTATCTTTATGTCTCCAAGTCAGGTGAAACCTTACAGATAAGGCTTAAATCTGGCTATCTTTATAGTAATCATACTGCAATAGCCGAGGTTACCATGCCCGAGATTCAGCGCCTTGAGCTTTCTGGGGCGACCAGTGGCACTGTTGAGGGATTTAGCTCGATACGGGATTTCACTGCCGAGATTTCCGGAGCGAGCTCGCTGGACATCGCCCTTGTGACAACCGGCGATGTGGATTTTGGTCTTTCCGGTGCAAGCAGCCTTGCCGGCAATGTAGTGGCTGGCGGCGATGCACGATTTGACTTGTCGGGTGCAAGTTCGATTTCCCTATCCGGCTCGGCTGATGACCTGAATGCCGATGCCTCCGGCGCCAGCCACCTGGAACTGGATGATTTCACAGTGCGCAATGCCACCATTGAGTTCAGCGGCGCTAGCAATGGTACTATCAACATGGACGGCACCCTGAATGTCGACTTGAGCGGTGCCTCACATCTATATTACATCGGTGAAGTTATACTGGGTGATACCGATATCTCTGGTGGCTCGAGTATAAGCAGGAAATAGACAGGTCTAATAGTAGTCTTTCGGCTGTTAGTGGTATAATCTGGCGGATTTCCCGTTTGAGACGGATGATTTCGTGATGGATTCCGCTTATCAGCAAGCCCTGGATTATCTTTATAGCTTCGTTGATTACGAGACGATGCACCAGCCGCGCGACGCTGTAAGCTACGACCTGCGGCGTATGTGCAAGCTGCTGGCACGGCTGGGCAATCCCCACGAGAAAGCCAGGTCGGTTCACGTCGCTGGTACCAAGGGCAAGGGTAGCGTCTCCGCTATGATAGCCTCGGTGCTTGCCACCGCCGGCTACCGGACCGGGCTCTATATCTCACCCCACCTCGTCGATATCAGGGAGAGGTTCCGCATTAACGGTGATTTCATATCACAAGCGGCGATAGTCGAGCTGACAGAGAAGCTAAAGCCGGAGGTTGCCGCTATGAATTGCAAAGCCACCTATGGCAAGCTCACCACCTTTGAGCTGCTGACGGCGCTGGCTTTTCTGTATTTTGCCCTTAACGACGTCGAGCTTCAGGTGGTGGAAGCCGGGTTGGGGGGCAGGTTGGATGCCACCAACGTCATAAAAGCCGACGTCTGCGTTATCACCTCCATTAACCTCGACCATACGGAGGTGCTGGGCAATACACTGTTTGAAATCGCTACCGAAAAGGCTGGCATCATCAAGCCCGGTTCGGTGGTGGTCAGCTCGCCGCAGCCGGAAGAGGCGGCGCGGGTAATAGAAGCAG
>DUFE01000047.1 GCA_011170385.1 Dehalococcoidia bacterium
TAGGGGCGGGTGCTCGATGATATCGCTGCCGTTTCCCTCGACGATTGATCGGGCTGCGGGAACATAGTAGGTCTCGTCGAAAATGGTGCCGTTGGGCAGCATAATAATGCTGAAATGTAGAATCAATACGATAATTATTAGCAGGCAAAGAGGGGTATATTCCCACTTCTTAAACCTAGGCAGCAGGGAGCGGATATTGTCCATAGTCTGTATCTATTACGGGATAATATTTCAAGCAGTATAACACATGACTACTATTGAAGTATAAAGCTGGTTGTGGCAAGAGCTTGCTTCAAGTTGAAAGGAATTGGTTTTCAAATTAAAATTAGGTTGTATGAAAAAAGATGATGGTAAGCCGCCGTTAATATGCCTAGAGAATATAAGGAAAAGCTATACTGAGGGCAGTGTGGTGCAACGGGTGCTCGAGTCCGTCGATGCTGAGTTCGCCGAGGGCGAGTGCGTTGCCCTGTTAGGGCGGAGTGGTTCGGGTAAGTCTACTCTATTAAATCTAATCAGTGGTATAGACAAACCAGACGGTGGCAGAATCGTCATCGGTGGTGTTGACATAACGGCACTAAGCGAGCATAAGAGGACGCTTTTCCGCCGAAAAAACATCGGCTTCATCTATCAGTTCTTCAATATCATACCCACGCTTAGCGTCTTGGAGAACGTCCTATTGCCGCTGGAGCTGAACGGAGATAACAGCAAGGAGCGGGCACTGGAGCTGCTGGGTGAGGTCGGTCTTCTGGATAGAAAAGGGGACTACCCGGACAGGCTGTCCGGCGGCGAGCAACAGCGTATCGCCATAATCCGTGCTCTGGTACACGACCCGATTATAATATTAGCCGATGAGCCAACCGGCAACATAGACAAGGAGACCGGGAGACATATTCTAGACATAATGGAAAGGCTCATCCGCAGGAAGAACAAAAACCTAATCCTGGTTACCCACAGCAAAGAGGTTGCTACTTTTGCCGACCGGCTGTTACTTCTGGAAGAGGGCGTGCTCAAGAAGAAAGGCACAGAAATCGTATGGTAACGCCAATACTCTCTCGCTCTATATGGAGATACTTCTTCAGGCATCCCTGGGTTATATTACTATCTATATTGGGGGTAGCTATCGGTGTCGCAGTGGTCGTTTCGGTGGACATCGCCAACACCAGCGCCCAAAGAGCCTTTGAGCTCTCTGTGGAGGGAGTCACCGGCAGGGCGACACATCAGGTTGTTGGCGGGCCTTTAGGCTTAGATGAAGAGGTGTATACAGATTTCAGGCTGGAGTTTGCTGAAACAAACGCATCGTCAGTGGTGGAGGGATACGTGGTGGTGGAGGGTGAGACGCTGCAGATGCTGGGTATGGACTACTTCTCCGATAGCTATTTCGGTAAGCAGCTGTCTGGTGCCAGCAGCGTAGCGATGATGAGTCTCCTGCTAAAGCCGGATACCGTTATGGTCGCTGCCAAAACGGCGGAACGGCTGCGGATTTCCACTGGTGATAGCATTGTTATTTCTGTTGGTGGTGAGGACAGGAAGGTTAACGTGGTCGGATTGGTCGGTGAGTTAGACGACTCAATGCTGGACGGCATAATCGCCACCGATGTTTCTACGGCACAGGAAATCCTAGGCAGAGTAGGATACATAGACAGGATAAACGTGGTTCTGGCTGAAGACAGGGAGCTGCTTACTTCTATAGAGGAGTGGCTCCCGGAGGGGGCGACAGTATTCTCGACCGCTGCCAGAAACGAGTCCACCCTCAATATGACCAGTGCCTTTAGCACTAACCTGACGGCGATGAGCCTGCTGGCGCTGTTAGTGGGCATGTTTTTAATATTTAACACGATGACCTTCTCCGTTTTGCAGCGGCGAGAACTTATCGGCTCACTGCGCGCTATCGGCGCGACCAGGAGGGAAATATTTACTGAAATAATAATTGAAGCCGGGATAATTGGCTTTATCGGTACCTTGATTGGATTGCTGCTGGGCATAATGCTGGGGCAGGGGATGGTAAAGTTGGTCCTACGAACAGTAAACGACATCTATTTCGTGCTGACGGTAAGCTCCTTCTTCGTCTCCGGTGGGGTTATTATAAAGGGCATATTTTTAGGTGTTGCCACCTCAGTAGTTGCTGCTTTCATTCCGGCGTTGGAAGCGGCTTCATCGCCGCCTCAGGTGGTTAGATTTCGCTCGGTAATGGAGAGCTTGGCTCATCGTCTACTACCATATATTTCGCTGGCCGGAATATTGATGATGGCGGTATCAATCGTCATTCTGTTTTTTGCCGGCGATAGCATTATTGCCGGCTTTGTATCACTCTTTATGCTGGTGATCGGGTTTGCCCTTTGTGTGCCCATCCTAGTGAAATTCATTTCAGAGGGCACGGGTTTGGCTATCGGTAAAAGAACTGGAATACTAACAAAGATGGCAGCTACCGGAATATCAGGTTCTATCAGCCGAACAGGGACAGCGATAGCCGCAATGGCGGTGGCGGTATCTGTGGTCGTCGGTATGGGCACTATGATAGATAGCTTTCGCGGCACTGTTGACCGATGGCTGGAGCAGTCTCTGCAGGGTGATATATATATCACCACCACCAGCGATGTTTCACGGCGCTCCGAAAATCCGCTGCCGGATTATATAGTCGAAGGTGCTAAGGCGATAGACAACGTGGCAGCTATAAAGACGATGAAGACAATATATGTCGAATCCAAAAACGGACTGGTTGAGGTTCACGCCATCAATACTATCGAGCAGAGCCGGCGGGAATATAAACTAAAGGAAGGTGACGAAGTGCAGGCATGGGAGAGCTTTGCCAGTGGGAAGTCAATATTTGTCGCCGAGCCGTATACCTATAAGAACGACGTCTCACTGGGGGATAGCATCTCTCTGATGACCGAGGAAGGCTGGCAGGAGTTTACTATCAGCGGCATCTACTACGATTATGCCACTGACCAGGGGATTGTGCTCATTTCTCAGGATACCTATACCGAATACTGGCACGACAACACCGTATCGTCGATGAGCCTGTATCTTAAAGAGGGAGCGGATAAAGAGAGCATTACGGATATCGTCAGGGATCTAGTTGATGGGGCGCCTGGTGTGCTGGTAAGGGATAATCTGGATATCCGCCAGTCAGGGCTTAACATCTTCGACCAGACCTTTCTGATAACCAGGGTACTGGAGTTTCTGGTGATAATCGTTGCCTTTATCGGTATCCTGAGCTCTCTTATGGCATATCAGCTGGAGAAGCAGAAGGAGATAGGTGTGCTACGGGCGACAGGTGTTACCCCGAGGCAGATCTGGGGTATGATAGGCTTACAGACCGGTTTTATGGGGGCTATATCGGGGGCATTGGCAGTTCCATTGGGCTTAGTAGTAGCGGTCATTCTTATAGTAACCATTAACATACGCTCATTCGGCTGGAGTATGCAGATCGATATTTCGGCGGGTATTATACTTGAAGCTCTGGCTATTGCAATCGGGGCGGCAATACTGGCAAGTATCTATCCGGCATGGCGAATGTCGCGGATATCTCCGGCGGAGGCATTGAGGGAGGAATAGATGATAAAAAGCCTAATAGTAAAGTTGGCCCTTTTTGTGGCGGTGCTGGGGGTAATTGCACTAGTCGTTATCATCATTGATCGCTACTTGTCCGACGGCAAACCACAGGGAGAGGAGATAGATATTATTGCTGCACTGAGCACTAGTGATACCGAAGGCTATCTCATAGCCAACGAACCAATAGAGTTCGTCTTCCCGGATGACCACGGCGCTCATTATGGGTTTAGAAACGAGTGGTGGTACTTTACCGGTAACCTTTATGACGAAAACGGCAGGAGATTCGGCTATCAGCTGACCTTTTTCCGCATTGCTATAAGCCCCAATGACTCGGAGCGAGAATCGAATTGGGCTACTAACCAGATATATATGGCACACTTTACCATATCCGATATAGAAAACAAGGAGTTTTACTGCTTTGAGAAGTTCAACCGGGGGGCCATAGGCCTGGCTGGATTTAGCAAAGAGGGCTTCGGATTGAATGTAGAGAATTGGTATATTACGGGTATCGGTGATGGCGAATTCCCCTGGCAGCTATATGCCGAAAAGGATGACATAGCGTTATCAATAGAGGTTAATCCACTTAAAGGAATCGTACTGCAGGGCGATAATGGTTTGAGCCGCAAGAGCCTGGAGGAGGGTAACGCTTCTTATTACTATTCAATAACCCGCCTGGAAACCGAAGGGTACATAGATATGAATGGTGTAAAGTTTTACGTTAGCGGTAACTCATGGCTGGATCGGGAGTGGAGCACTAGCGCCTTGAGTTCGGAGCAGGCTGGCTGGGATTGGTTCTCTATACAATTAGACGATGGTAGAGACATTGTCTATTTCCAATTGAGGTATAACGATGGCAGCCCGTATCCCTATAATGAAGGATTAATTGTCGATGGAACAGGCAATATAACAAGACTCGGCACCGGTGATATGCCGCTGGAGGTAATAGAAACATGGCAAAGCCCGCCGGGCAGTATATACCCGATAGAGTGGCGGGCTCAGATTACACCGTTAGGAGAAACGATAATCATCAAAGCTGTATTTCCAGAGCAGGA
>DUFE01000048.1 GCA_011170385.1 Dehalococcoidia bacterium
ACGACGAGCGCAACTTCGAGACAGCGCTGAAAGCGATCAAGGCAAGCGGCAAACACGCCCAGCTATCACTGTCCTACTCGCTGACCGAGCGCAAGATGGGGGGGCCGGTCTATAACCTGGATTACTATGTAAAAAAGGCGCTAATTATGCAGGACATGGGCGCAGACAGCTTATGCATCAAGGACATGGCGGGGCTGATATCCCCCGATGACGCCTATACACTGGTAAAAGCGCTAAAGCAAGAACTAAAGATACCGGTACAGCTGCATACCCACTACACCAGCGGTATGGCACCGATGAGCATACTCAAGGCAATCGAAGCCGGCGTGGATATCATAGATACCGCCCTGGCGCCATTCGCCCTGCGTACGTCACACCCGGCGATAGAACCGGTGGTAGTCGCCCTTCAGGGGAGCGACAGGGATCCCGGCTTTGACCTGAAGCACCTGCTCAAGTTAGGGCAGTACTTCGAGTCCATAGCTCCCAAGTATCGGGACTTCCTGGCTGTCACACGGATGGCGGTCATTGATACCGAGGTGCTGATGCACCAGGTACCGGGGGGTATGATTTCTAACCTGGTATCTCAGCTAAAAGAAGCCAATGCACTGGACAGAATCGACGAGGTCTATGCCGAGCTGCCCAGAATCAGGAAGGAGCTGGGCTATCCGCCGCTGGTAACTCCTACCAGCCAGATCGTCGGTATCCAGGCGGTGCAGAACGTCCTCTTCGGCAGGTACAAAGTGATATCGGCGCAGGTTAAAGACTATGTCTACGGGCTGTACGGCAGACCTCCGATGCCGATAGACCCCGAGATACAGAAGATAGTGCTCAAAGGCTACGAGAGGGGCGAGACGCCCATCACCTGCCGTCCCGGCGATATACTTGAGCCAGAGATGGACGCAGCCTTCGAAGCCACCAAGGACATTGCCAAGGACATAGGCGACGTGCTTATCTACGCACTCTATCCCACTACCGGCATGCGCTTCCTCAGATGGAAATACGGGCTTGAAGAGCCGCCGTCGGAGACAAAACCCAAGACACTGGAAGATGTCAAGTGGGAAGATGAATACATCGCCAGAGCCAAAGCCGATATGAAAAAGGAAGCAGTAGCCGTCGCCGACCCACCACCGGCACCGGCAAAAGAAGTGGCACAGGAGAAGGCACCAACAGCAGAACCGGCAAAGGATGACGCCGGAGAAACGACCATAACAGCGCCTATGCCCGGGCTTATCATACGCTACGAGGTCAAGGTGGGAGACAAGGTCAAGGCAGGCGATAACGTAGTCGTCTTGGAGGCGATGAAAATGGCAATTGACCTACCGACGCCGATAGACGGCACGATTAAAAAAATCAACTTCAAGGATGGTGATAATGTCGCCCGGGACGATGTCCTGGTTATTATCGCCTAGTCGTTATGTTTTTCAAGTCAAATCTTTCAGATAGCTAGCCGCCGGTAGGGGAAATCCAGCCGGCGACGGTTTGACCTTTGCCGTTCCATTGTGTTAAGAGATATGGTGATATTATTATGGGAAAAACACTGGCTGAAAAAATATTAAGCGAGAAATCGCAGACCGACGTACGTGCGGGCGATATCGCCGTTGCCCGGGTAGACCTGGCTTTCGTCCAGGATACCACAGGCCCACTGACGATAAGGGAGTTCGAGTCCAGCTTTAGCTCCCTGGCGAACAAGGATAGGTCGGTGCTCTTTTTAGATCACGCTGCCCCTAGCCCAAACTGCCAGCTATCCACCGACCACACATACCTGCGCGGCTTCGCAGCCAGTGCAGGCTGCAGGTTATCCGATGTCGGCGATGGCGTCTGCCACCAGATAGTCGCTGAAAGCATCGCTAAGCCTAGCGATGTCATCGTCGGCGCCGACTCGCACACGGTAACCGCTGGTGGGCTGGGCGCCTTCGCCACTGGCATGGGCTCCTCGGATGTCGCCGTCGCAATGGCTTTGGGCAGGACCTGGTTCCGGGTTCCGGAGAGCGTAAGGGTAACGGTCAGTGGCAGCCTACGCCAGGGAGTCTATGCCAAAGACCTGATTCTTCACCTCATCGGGCTGTTGGGAGCCGATGGCGCCACTTACCAGTCACTGGAGTTTAGCGGCGATACTGTAGATAAGATGTCTATATCGGAGCGGCTGACGGTAGCCAATATGTCAGTGGAAGCCGGCGCTAAAGTTGGCTTATTTGCCGCCGACGATATCACCCACGACTACCTGATAAAGCAAGGGCGCGGCGGCGATTACAGGCCCATATCGCCTGATGCCGATGCCAGCTATACAAGAACGATAAACATAGACGCTTCTACCCTGGAGCCGACGGTATCACAGCCACATACCGTAGATAACACGGCTCCAGTAAAAGAGCTAAATGGTGTTAAGATTCACCAGGTATTCCTCGGCACCTGCACTAATGGGCGGCTGGAAGACCTGGCAATGGCGGCATCCATTCTTAAGGGTAAAAAACGCCACCCAGAAACGAGGCTTATAATCGCTCCGGCATCGAGGAAAGTGCTGCTGCAGGCTATAGAAGCCGGCTACATCCGGACCTTCTTAGAAGCGGGGGCGGTTATCCTGCCGCCCGGCTGCGGCGCCTGCCTCGGCTTGCACCAGGGAGTGCTGGGCGACGGCGAGGTCTGCCTGTCCACAGCTAACCGCAACTTCAAGGGACGGATGGGTAACCCCAAAGCCTTTATCTACCTGGGCAGCCCGGCTACGGCGGCGGCAACAGCTATTTTAGGCGAAATCACCGACCCCAGGGAGGTATTGTAGATGTTTAAGGGTAAAGCTTTCAAATTCGGTGATAACATCTCCACCGACCATATCGTGCCGGGCAGGCTGGCTCACCTGCGCAGCAACCTGCCGGAGCTGGCAAAGCACGTGCTGGAAGACGCCGACCCCACCTTCGCCGCCAGGGTTAAACCAGGGGATTTCGTCGTCGTCGGTAGCAACTTCGGTCTCGGTTCCAGCCGCGAACACGCCCCACTGGTAATAAAAATGGCAGGCGTCAGTGCTATATTGGCTAAATCGGTCGCCCGCATATTTTTCCGCAACGCTATCAACCTGGGACTGCCGGTGCTGATATGCGATACCAATAAAATCGACGATGGCGATGAGATTGAGGTAGATATGGAAACCGGCGTCGTAAGGGATATAACCAACGGCAATAAAATCGCCTTCAAGCCAATTCCGACCTTTATGTCCGCAATACTTAATGAAGGTGGGCTGATATCGTATATCAAGAAACACGGCGATTTCAAGCTTTGACCCGGAGCCGTTGAAGGAGGCAACTCTACTATATGAAACATAATATAACACTGATACCCGGCGACGGCGTCGGACCGGAAATAACCGAAGCCACCAGGAGGGTTCTTGAAGCCACCGGCGTCAGCTTCAACTGGGATATCGTCTACGCCGGCGCCAGCGTCCAGGAAGAGTACGGCACCCCCCTGCCCAACCACGTTCTGGCATCCATCAGGAAGAACCGGGTCGCCCTCAAGGGGCCGGTTACCACCCCGGTCGGCTCCGGCTTCCGCAGCGTTAACGTCGCCCTGCGCCACCAGCTGGAGCTCTATGCCTGTCTGCGCCCCTGTAAGAGCTACCCCGGCACGCCGACACTCTATAAAGACGTTGACATTGTAGTCGTCAGGGAAAACACGGAAGACCTGTATGCCGGAATCGAGTTCGAGAGAGGTTCTCCACAAACGGCGGTGCTGATAGAGATGCTTGCCGGAACAGCTGGCGCCAAAATAAGAGGTGACTCCGGCATCAGCATAAAGCCCATTTCGGAGACGGGCAGCCGCCAGATTATCCGCTTCGCCTTCGAATATGCTCGCGCCAGCCACCGAAGAAAGGTGACCGCCACCCATAAAGCCAACATCATGAAGTTTTCCGACGGGCTTTTTCTGGAGGTTGCTCGAAAGGTTGCTGAAGAATACACAGATATAGAGTTCGAGGACAGAATCGTAGACAACATGACAATGCAGCTGGTAAAAAATCCGCAGCAGTTCGATATCATCGTAGCTCCCAACCTCTATGGCGATATCATCTCTGACCTATGTGCCGGACTGGTTGGCGGGCTGGGACTGGCACCGGGAGCCAACATCGGCGACGACTACGCCATCTTCGAGCCGACCCACGGCAGCGCCCCCAAATATAAGGGGCAGAACAAGGTCAACCCGATGGCGATGATGCTCTCCGGGGCGATGATGCTGCGCTATATCAGGGAGAAGAAGAGCGCCAAACGGCTGGAGCAGGCGATAGCCGATGTCATAGCCGAGGGTAAAAACGTCACCTATGACCTCAAGCCGAAAAACGAAAGTTCTTCGGCGGTGGGAACGTCACAGGTCGCCGATGCCGTAATCGAAAAACTGAAGAGCAAATAGTAGAATCAAACAACAGAGGGGTGTGTGGCGCCTAACCACTCACTTGTTGGAAAGCCTAACGGGGCAGGCTGGTTGGGAAAAATAAAAGCAATGAAATCAGTTAAGGCGCTGGGGAGGAAACCAAAAAGAGATGAAAATGCCAAAGATTAGTATTATAGGTGCCGGAAACGTTGGCGCCAGCCTGGCACAAAGGCTGGCAGAAAAAGGCCATGCCGATATCGTTCTTCTGGACATTATAGAAGGCTTACCGCAGGGCAAAGCTCTGGATATTCTCCAGTCAGCGCCGGTCACGGGCTGCAACATCTCAATAACCGGTAGCAACGATTATAAAGATACGGCTGG
>DUFE01000049.1 GCA_011170385.1 Dehalococcoidia bacterium
ATTGGATATATAGAATTGGGTAGAACATGCCTAATAATAACCCTCAAGTGCGAGCTGCCGACACTGCGTGAGGCTTCGATATAATCTTCCTCACGAACGGCAAGTATATCACCGCGTATAACACGGGCATAGCTTGGCCAGGTAACGATGATAATGGCAGCCATTACACTCTGAATACTTGGACCTAGTGCAATGGTTACCGCCATTGCCAGTATAAGCGGCGGAAAAGCCAGAAAGATGTCGGTAATACGCATGATTATCTCGTCTACAATACCGCCGAAGTATCCGGCAATGCTTCCCAGAAAAATACCGATTATCAGCACTGCACCCATAACGATAAATCCTATCTGAAATGCGGTACGGGTGCCCCATATAACGCCATAGAAGATATCATACTGCCCCTGGGTAGTGCCGAATATATGCCCGGGGCTGGGTGGCTCCGGGGTGGAGGCGTAGCCGTCTCTGGGAATCATATAGGGGTCGAACTGCCCTTCCGGTGTCGGAGCGATCAAAGGGGCAAAGATGGCAATTATGGCAAAGACTATCACCAGCACCAGTCCAATAATGGACAGGGGGTTCCTTTTGATATGGTAGAAGAAAAATCGCAAACCCTTCATTACACTGTGCCTCCGAGCCTCACACGCGGGTCGAAACGGGCATAAAGCAGGTCAACCACCAGGTTGGTTAACACAAAAAGAATACCGCTGAATAAGGCAAAACCCAAAATGGAAGGTATATCCAGTTGAAGGGCAGTACGCCACGCCCACCAGCCGAGGCCCTTATAGTTAAAGATGCTCTCCGTTATAACGACTCCATTGACGATGGCTGCAAATAGATAACCGGAGACTGTCAGTACGGGTATCATTGCGTTACGCCTAGCATGTTTATTGATGACAACATTCTCCGGAAGACCCTTGGCTCTCGCGGTAAGTATATAACCTTTCCCAAGCGACTCCAGCATACTGGAGCGCATAAGGCGCATTATAAAAGCGATATTTACCACGGAAAGGGTTATCACCGGCAGGATAACGTGCCTTAAACTATCGAATGTTACTCCCCATTCCCAGTTGAGTATTCCGTCCAGGAAATTCAAGCCGGTATATCTTGTAAAAGATGCTGAATGAACCAGGATACTCATTTCCGTGCTAAGGCGTTCGGGTGGAAGGAAGCCGGTGAAATAACCATAGAAGACCATCATGAGAACCAGACCGAACCAGAAGGTAGGTAAAGACCATCCGATAATCGCTCCGGCGCGGGTGGTGTGATCGATCAGTCTATCTTTATGGGCAGCGGCTTTCGTTCCCAACCATATGCCGCCTATTATAATTATAGGTGTGGCGAAAATAGCAAGTTCAAGCGTTGCTGGAAGGTAGGTGAGGATGGCTTCCGAAACGGGCATACCGACTACCGTTGACCAGCCTAGATTACCGTGAAATACCTGGTTTATCCATGTCATATACTGTTGCCAGATGGGAGCATTCAGTCCATATAGCTCAATTATCTCATCGATATTAGCCATCTGCCTGGGATCTGTTACATACAGCATTGCCCTTTGATAGGGTGGGAATAGTTGTAGTAAAGCAAAGATGAGTAGCGATACGCCGAATAAAACCGGTATGACGAGAAGCAGCCTTCTTATTACATAAGAGCGAAAGTCCACTCGTTAGTAACTCTCCCTTACGGTCGTTATGGAGCTAGAGCCCCTTTTTACTCAGGGGCTCTAGCTAACCCTTTGTTTACACCGATAAACGATTCGGTTTTAGCGTATCAAACTACAGATTAATATGATTTGCTCATATGGTAAAGCCAGCCGTAGTCGGCTGCATTGCCTGGGTTAAAATAGAATCCCTGTACCCAGTCCTTAAAGTATCGATTCCCGGTGGGTTGGACAAGCAATATACCTGGGCAATCGTCATAGTATATCTGCGCAAGCTCGTCGTAGATAGACTGCCTCTCTGCCGGGTCGGTTGAAGCAATGGCCGTTTCAACCAGTTCGGTTGCATACGGGTTGTTATAACTCTGGAAGTATGCCCAGTAGCCACCTTCGTGCATCCATGTAGCAATGAAGTTGTGGGCATCCATAAAGTCAGGCAACCAGCCTACCTGAAAGCACGGTAGTATTCGTGCATACATCTGCGAGCCGTAGCTGGTCCACTCCTGTGGTGCTGCCGTTATATTAAACTTGGGGTTAAGGGATCGAATGTTATCGGCAAGGATTTCACAGGCAACTTTCCTGGTGTCGTTACCGGCATTATAGGCGAGTATTACGGTGAAGCCGGTATCCCAGAGCTCACCGTCAAAGGCAGCCATGAAGTGTTCTTCAGCCTTGGTCATGTCATTAGAGTATAGAGTAGTGAGGTCAGGATTGTAGTATGAAAGCCCTTTAATGACCGGTGATGCCGGCTGTATTCCGTATCCCATCATTGCATCTTCAATGTAAGCATCCCAATCGAAGCAATAGGTAAAGCCCTTACGAACATCCTCATCAGCGAAGAAGTCAGTCGGTATACCTGCTCCATCTAGCTGTCCACTACCGATGAAGGCACTATCCGGGCTGATGTCATAGTTAAAGAAGAAACCTTCGCACTGAACCAGTGGCAGGTTTTCATAGATATTTAATCCTTCGGCACCCTCCATCTCACTATAGTTGATAGTGGGGACGTAAACCCAGTCTGCATCTCCATTTTCAAGCATCAGCTTTCGTGCTGTCCACTCCTGAACGTCCTTTGAAATAACTCTTTCGAATGGAGCTTCTTCCCGCCAGTAATTTTCGTTCCGTACGCAAGACCATTCAACTGCTTTATCCCAGTACTCAAGTTCCCAGGGCCCGGTACCATTAACAATCAGATCAAGGGGCCACTCATTGGCTGCTGGGTTGTTTAATGCCTCGTAAGATTCCTGTGTACCGTCCCAGTCACCATTTTCAATACACCAGTCTTCATCCACTATGCCACCCCACCAACCGCACAGGATTTGTATAAAGGGTTCGTAGGGCGCAACCAGATAGAACTCCACCCATCCGCCGTCGACAACCTCGACAACGCTAGTAAGATCACTTAATGGTCTAAGAGAGCCATCGTCCAGATGCGAACTGGTGCCAATACCCAATAGTGGTTCGTAAAACATCCAGGTTGGGGCACCGACGTAATCCTGAACCAGCGCTCGCTCAAAGGTATATTCAACATCTTCAGGTGTTAACTCATTGCCATTATGGAAGTAAACCCCCTCACGAATATGGAAGCGGTAGGTCATACCGTCATCCGAAATTTCCCATTCGTCGGCCAGGACCGGAACATATTCAGTTGTACTATCTCTGTCATAGTAGATGAGGGGCTCATATACCAGTTGCAGCACTTCACCACTAGCACTATCATAGGCAGCTGCAGGATCTAAAGTTTCCGGACCACCGATGCTGGCGATGATAAATGTGTCAGGATTTTTAATGTCGGCAGCACTCTTCCCTCCGCATGCTGGTAAAAGTAAGAGCGATGCTATAACTAGTATCATAATCAGCATGCAAGCCTTGTTAAAGATATTTTTTTTCTTCATAAAAACCTCCCTAATATAAAATTATACTTATGTATTATTAGTACTATTATTTAACGCACTTGTCAACATTTTTGGGTAATTTTTCTTTTATTCTTATGGATTTGTATATAGTTATTGCTAATTTCTAGTAATATATATTTTGGTACAGTGTATAATCGGTAGCTATGTTTTGACGGAATTAGTTGTTTATTCTTAAAGAATAGCCTGCATATTTTTGACCAAGCTGAATAGGGGCTGACCTAATCAGGTTATCTTGAGGTTATACCATAGCTTATAGGCCTATCTGTTATATTGCGCAGCTTATTAAGCAACTGATTAAATGCAAAGATTGCATAATCGGCTAAAAGGAGGTTTTTTCACGAAGAAAGTCAATAAAGATACACTATACAATATCAAGTACACCAGTAATTAATTTGCTAATTTTATCGATTGGTTATAAGATATAGAACAAGCGATGATCTCCGCCGAGAGAAAGTCGTGGCAAAGTATTTTAATATTATACAAATTGCTCTCATAGCTTCCATTTTTTTATGTACTGTTGTGCAGCTGCCAAATAACAGGGTTCATGCTGAGAGTGATCCTGTTGAGTATTGGGCAGTAATAATCGGTGTTGCAGATTACCAATATTTTGAATCACCCCCTTTGTTCCCTAAACCCGCAAAGGGTTATGATTTATTATATTCTGATGATGATGCTATTAACCTTGCTGACCAGCTGGGTTCTATTTGGGGTACAGACCATATAAAACTCTTGGTAGATTCTCAAGCTAATAAAGCTGGAATACAAAATGCTATAACTAACTGGCTCGACCCTAAAGAAGAAGCTAATGATGTGGTTTTATTCTACTTTTCGGGGCATGGCCAGCAAGATAGCAGCGGTGAATACACTATTTGGCCAAGTAACACCTCAATAAGCTCGAATGAAAATGAAATCCAAAGCGCCATGCTGGGCTCTTGGCTTAGATGCCTGGAATCAAGCCAACAGATAGTTATCATCGACTCATGTAACAGTGGAGGATTCATAAAGGAACTTTTTTATTACGGCCGAGTAATACTTGCCTCCTGTTGTCAGGACGAAGATTCATATGAAAAACGAATCCTGGGCCACAGCATATTCACCAACTTTTTCCTAGACGCCTTTAATAATTTAATTGATGTTGATGCCAATAACGACAACAGCATATCCATTCAAGAAGTTTTTAACTGGGTAGAATTAAAAACCACATCTTTCGCTAAAAGCCAATTCCTATCTCAGAACCCCAAAATGAGCAGTACAAATAATACACAAATCAGACTGATGGACTTAGTTAGATACAATCGTCAGGTTACGCACTATATTACTCTCTTCATCACTTTCTTTGCCATTTCATTTTCGTTGATAACATGGAACAGATACCTATCACTGGTGAAAAAATCATAAACATGTACAGCTAATAAGCAGGCTGGTTCTATGGTTAATATATCTATATTGCGCCGATATATGATTAACCTCATTAGAGTATCAGTAAAGAAGCTTCAGAGATTGCTGTAAGCTTATATCCAACGTCTGCATATATCTTATGTTACGATGCGACAGACTGCATCCCATTTTCGCTTTTAATTCATTTTACATGTTAGAAGGATAAGTAGTATTGACAACCTAGCGAATTTGTTAATAATTTAATATTGTTTAGAATAAACTATAGAATAAATGCGATTTAAACTTTTGCTATATTAAATAGATATAGAAAGAAAAATGAAAATCGACCAAAACATCAAGGATACGATTAAAGCATCGGCCATTATTGCGGCTGTAGTAATTTTAATAGTTGTAGGTATCGGGATATACGATGCAATAGCTAATCCCGAAGTGGAAGAGATTTACGGATTTATAACATTTTCATTAATTCTACACGATGATCTCGATGAGATTGAAGTTAGTAATGATATTCTTAATTTCGCCGATATCATATCCAGTAACCAAATAGAAAACCCACAAGAAATAGACTCTGCATTAGTTCGTCAATCAAGCATATTGAGAAATTATAAAGAAAGGTTTTACATTCTAATCTCTCCTACAGACGAAATGCGAGTACTTAAAGAATCTCTGATAGAAGAGGGTAGTTTATTTTTAACTTCTTACTATTATTTAAGAGAAGCCCTGGAAAGTAATAGCAATGGTGACTATGATGCTTGCTTGTTAAATATAGAGGAGGCAAAACAGAGACTCAATGATGCCATGAATCTTAGAACTCAAAATAAACTGGAACTTGACCAGTGGAAAATGAAAATTGAGGCAGAATTGTCAGACTGAATGCAATATTTATCGATTGCATATTCGGCGCTTAACATCACATAACAATTAGTGTGAACTAAATGCACCAAAAAGGTATTATACGGTCATAAATGTCATTCTCAAGCTATGAATATTTCATAGATCCTATACTTAGAAGTGTCAGGCAAATAATACCCGGGTTCTCTGGCATGAAGTATGGTGATGAGGTATTGGATGTCTGTTGTGGAACAGGGGCACAGGTTATCGAATATGGTAAGCAGGGTATTTTAGCCACAGGAGTTGATAAAGAACAAAGTATGCTAAGTGTTGCATTGAAAAATAAAGAAAAGCAAAAATTGACAAATGTATCTTTTTGCCAGGCTGATGCAACTTCTCTGCCTTTCGGCGCTAATAAATTTGACTATGTTTCCATATGTTTTGGGCTGCATGATAAAGAGGAGGACATTAGAAATAAAGTTGTTTCCGAAATGAAAAGGGTTGTTAAACAGGAAGGTTCTCTTGTCCTTGCGGATTTCAACGTTCCATTACCCGGAAACATGTGGGCTATGTTTGCCAGGATTATCGAATATATTGCTGGTGGTTCCCACTACCGAGGCTTCAAAGATTTTATTAATAGTGGCGGCCTAAAAAACATATTGAATAACCATTTGTTGTTCAAGCAAAAGGCAGGTTATTTTAAGGGTGGTATATTAGAAATTATTCAAGCAAAGCTTTATAGGGAATAATTGATAAAGCAAGCGGCAACGGCAGGATTCGGGCCTGTAACCAAAGGTTTATAAATTCCAGTTTTCCCTATACTCGTATATCATTATTGTCGCCAACATTATAATGTCCATATAGAAGAAATAAGTCCAGCCACTCCGCCATGAAAAGAAGATCGGGAATACGGCCAGTATAAGAGCTGTTTCTGGGAATCTACGGCAGTTGAAGAAATACCAGATCAGGGCGGCAATAAGTACAATCACCTCCATGATAGTAAAAGGCAACGATGACTCAGCATCGATAAGACCGGTATAGCTGAACATTATTATCCCGCCTCCGTTTGGGAAGAGGGCATCGGTCATTGGTGCCACGACGGAACTTAGCCACAATCCGGGATCGGTAATAATATAAGGTAGATTAAAGGCAAGAAATATGCAGGAAACTATCGCTCCAATAGAAGCCGCCCTTCCTAAACCTCTTTCCCGCAATATTAGTATCAGGTAAAAGGGTAACAAGAACCATGCTATCTGTTTAGTAGCGATGGCAATCCCCATAAATATCGCCGAAAGCCAAAGATTCCTTCTATAGAGAAGCCATACCAATAATAATAGTGGAAAAACCAAGAAGCCCGTTTCACCGGAGGAAAGCGAATTCCAGAGCTCTAGGCTGGCAAGTAGCGCCGCTATAAAGTAAAATCTCATCTTAGGTTGTATTCGCCAGATTGCATAACCGAGAGCAGGCAGAAAGAAAAGAGGAAATACTATTCTTAAGTCGTTTATTCCTGCCGCAATGAAAGGTGCCGGCAGGATAAAAGAAGCAGCCGGGTAACCGAATTTAGACTCCAGCTCTAAAGGTATTTCATCAGGAGTAACCTGCGCATTAACATAGAGTTCCTCGATTTTTTCCATATCAGGATAAGGAAAGTCTTCCGCAAACTGACCTATACGCAGCGGTGTCAGTTTGCCGGAGGGCACACCAAACTCAGTAGCTGCAGTTATGACATTGGCTTCTCTATAGGGATTTTCACCTTCAAGAAAGTTATTTGTTGCCTGATGCTCAAGAGCGGCAGCGTCACCATAAACCCCTATCCTTTCAAAATAATTAACAAGATTATTGCTATCACCGTCAGCTGAATGAAAAAAGCCAAGACCTAATGATATAGCGAAGGCAATTTCAAGAATACCTATAAATATTAAAGTACACACTGATACTTTTGCAGTCTTGCCGAGCCAGCTAAAATGCCTGGAGAAGAATTCATCGGTAGAGGGTATAGCGGCAATAAACAAGAGGGAGAACCAAAATAACCAGACAATTGTACCCAAAATACCCAGCGCCTGATTGTTAGCCGCCCAAGCTATAGATGAGAAGGCGCCAGCCATTATCTTAAAGAACAAAGATATCAAGATGATTGAAATGCGCGGTTTTAAGCTTATTTCAGGAAATATTCGAAACTTCATATGAACAGCCTTTGCGTCTGGGTTCTTCGCCCATGTCGTTCATAACTATTCTTCACGTAAATAAAAAGGCACCAATTGCGCCTTGACCAAGCGAAACCGGTGCCCCAATTATCTTCGCCTCATCCGTCCGGGCAGTATTGAATTGTTCGATATCACCATATCAACATTAATATATCCCAATTACTCAAACAGCTTATCGAATTCCTCAACCGTAATAGCTGGCGAAGTTGTAAATGAGACGCCGAGAAGCTTCGTCAGCTCTACGGAAGCCTTCATTGCCTGCTCCAGGCTTGGGAAGTCAGCAATGGCTAATGCATCTGTTTCTCCAAGCAGAGCATATAAAGCCTTGACCTTCCCGCCACACCCTTCAACGATTGCGGCTGATTTGCTTGTCCTCTCAGTGCTGATCTCCTTCATTGCACCGGTAGAAAACTTGCCGAACATGATGTACGTAGTCATTTTTAATTCTCCTTTTTGTATTTGATTTCGTATTGCTCTATATCCACGCTAATCTAGGGTTTTATGACCCTTCTAGTTAACCGAGTACGATTGAAGCTCCATTAAGGTGACTCCTCCTTCATTTATTGATTTAACCATTGTTTTAGCCTCGTCTGACCACCACATAGTCTGAGTGGTGCCGCTTGCGCTATCAAAGTAAGTTATTTTCCAGCAGCTGAAAGTGCCAGCGGCAACTGTGATATCCTCTTTACTTTCTACCGTATATGTTTCAGTGCCAGTCACAATATCTCCATATTGCTCACCATTAAAATAGCTGGTGGCGGTTTTCTCAGCCTCTACCACCTTACTAATTTCTAGCGGGAATAGAGATGCCCATGTACTATAAGAGTAAATTATTGAAGAGGTGAATACTTGTCCATTAGCACTGGTGGTATATTCATGTTTTACCCCATAGAGACAGGTTGCTTTATCCATCCAATATTTCATGCTAGTAGTTGTATAAACTACATCATCATGGGTAGAGCTCATAACAGGGTCAAACGACATATCTAGTACATAGCAGTCCCTGCCATCCACAGTCTCCTCTCTGATCACCTCCTCGGTGAGTGTATATGTTTTTCCATCCATTACATATACATAGCTCCAGACCCATTGATCCCCCACTTGAAAGACAGGTAATTGCCCTTCAGGCGGTGCTTCCTCTTTATCACAAGCTGGAAATGATAGTGGGATGATTATCAACAGACACACAATCAAAACTACCACCAAAACTTTCTTCGTAGCTTCTCAGCCTCCTTTGCTGATAATTTTAAAGGCACCGGCTACGCTTTTATTAAGCGAAACCGGTGCCCCAATTATCTTCGCCTCATCCACCCACCCGGGCAATATTGAATTGTAATATACTACGAGGTAAATCTACTCTGCGAAATAGGTGCTGTCAAGACCCTGCTCTCACCTTTTGAAGCAATTCGGGAGTACTAAGTTATTTCGAACACATAGCCGCCAGATTGTTGTTACAAATACTTGCCGTGAAGTCATTCTATTTTTTAATACGTAAGATATTACCCATTGCAAACTTTTAAGAGATAAGAAAGAAAGTGCCTTGCTGTCAGCCCTTTAGCCCATCTTAACAGGTATATACGCGTCTATACCCTCATCCCTCCCCCTTGACATATGGCTAATAACAGCCTAGAATCTAACATTATGAATATGGTTTGGACTTGAGCAGTTGATATACCTGTGGCTGTAGTTCAATTGCTTTTTACTTCTTGTGCCCCAAACATCCTCAATATCACCTATCTCGATACTCTCCCACCAGTACAGAAAACCCACATACCATAACCTTCCCCCTCTCTATTCACGCAAGGAGCTTTTCCAGCCGTATAGGAATTGCAGGAGGTTATATATCTATGATTAAAAAACGCAAGCTTTTCTCCAGTCTTTTTACGGTTGTCCTGTGTGTTATTCTCGCTCTGGTATCCGTTACCGGTTGTACTACCAAGAAAGAACCCCTAACATTCGCCGACCTTGACTGGGATAGTGCTCAGGTGCACAATCGCATCGCCGCCTTTATCCTTGAGCATGGTTATGGTTACGAAATAAATTACAACTTCGGCTCCACTGTTCCTATGTTCGTCGGCTTAACCGATGGTAGTAACGACATCAGCATGGAAATTTGGGTGGAGAACCAGCAGGAAGCCTATGACGAAGCTATAGCAGAAGGTACCGTAGTCGACCTCGGCGGCAACTATCTCGATAACTGGCAGGGTTTTCTAGTACCTACCTATATGATTGAGGATGGTGATTTGCCAGCAGATATATCCGTAGACAACATTTCGGATTACTGGGAACTGTTCCAGGACCCGGAAGACCCGACAAAAGGACGCTTCTACTCCTGTATCGCCGGCTGGCAATGCGAATTAATCAATGAAGAGAAGTTTGGTGTCTACGGTCTGGATGAGTACTTCAATATTTTCCTGCCCGGCACTGGGGCTGCCTTGCTGACATCTATGGTATCCGCCTATGAAAGTCACGAGCCCTGGTTTGGCTATTACAGGTCACCAACACCGGCACTGGGCTTATATGACATGACGGTAGTCGCTGAACCAGCTTATGATGAAGCAGTCTGGGAAGCCAACCATGGTTGTTCCTATCCCGCAGTAAACGTTAATATCTGCGTTACCGCCAGCCTTCCAGACAGGGCTCCCGAGGTGGTGGAGTTCCTGGAAAAGTATGATACCAGCGCCGCCATGACCAACGCCGCCCTGGCTTTTATGGAAAGCAATGAGGCAACTGCTGAAGAAGCGGCAGTCTTTTTCCTGCAGGAATATGAATCGGTTTGGACGCAGTGGGTACCAAGTGATATCGTTGATAAGGTTAAGGAAGCCCTGCCCTAAATAAAGAAGCTGAATACAAGAAAGAGAGAATAACTTGGCAAACAATGCCGGCTCACAAAATGGCGAGGTTTGCATCGAGGTCGAGGGGCTGTGGAAGATATTTGGCCCTAACGCCGAGCAGGTTTTAAATTCGGAATTACGCACTGCCACCAGAGATGCTATACTGGAGGAAACCGGCTGCGTGGTGGCGGTGCGGGATGTATCCTTCAAGGTTAGGCAGAGTGAGCTCTTTGTCATCATGGGACTTTCCGGCAGTGGCAAGTCCACCCTCATTCGCTGTATACTCCGCCTCATCGAGCCTACGGCGGGCAAGATTATCATCAACGGTGAGAATATTTGCGATTATGACGACAAGCAATTGATGACTCTCCGTCGAAACACTATGAGCATGATCTTCCAGCACTTCGGCTTGTTTCCGCACCGCAGCGTTATCGACAATGTCGCTTATGGTCTGAAGGTCAGGGGGGCGGGTAAAGCGGAACGCTACTCCAAAGCACAGCGGGTTATAGAAAAGGTCGGTTTAACGGGCTGGGAAGACTATTACCCCGAAGCCCTTAGTGGCGGTATGCAGCAAAGGGTAGGAATCGCCCGCGCCCTAGCCAACGACCCTGAAATACTGTTAATGGACGAACCGTTCAGCGGGCTCGACCCGCTTATTCGTCGGCAGATGCAGGACGAGCTTATCGAACTCCAGGGAGAGCTGCAAAAAACAATCCTTTTCGTAACCCACGACCTAGACGAAGCCCTGAAGCTGGGGAGTTACATTGCCATAATGAAGGACGGAGTAATTATCCAGAGCGGCATCCCAGAGGAAGTTGTTACCAGCCCCGCCGGAGATTATGTACGCGAATTCGTTCAGGATGCTTCACCGGCAAAGGTGATTACCGCCGGCAGCATAATGACCGAACCGGAAACTATCATCTACGACTGGCAGGGACCCAAGGCAGCTCTTCACCTGCTGAAGAATGCTAAAAGCGACCACGGCTTCCTGGTAAGCAAGGGCCGAAAATACCTAGGTCTGGCGACTAAAACAAGCCTGTCCAAGCTGGTCAAGGACAACGTTAAATCCACTATAGAAGCGCTGGAGCCCGATATCGCCACCTGCACTCCTGATGCGCTGCTGGAGGACCTTTTTGCCCTGGCTGTTGCCACTAGGTATCCTATCCCAGTTGTTGATGAAAAAGGCAAACTTGTTGGTGAAATAGAAAACGAAACCATCCTCAGCAGCATGGTTCAGTATAAAGAGACAGAATCAAAAGAGGAAGTAAAAGAAACGGGCACCGAGGAGAAAGACTCCGATGCTTGAATTCCCTGAGTGGCTTACCATACCGCTGTCGGACTGGATTATAGCCATTATGGACTGGGTGGAGGCGGTCTTCGGCGGTTTCTTCGGCACCATTGGCGATCTCGTCCTCTCCGGCGTCTTTGGCACCATGGCCAGCTCTTTTGGAATCAAAACCTTCCTATGGCAGATACCGGTAACATGGTGGGCTTTTTTCATATTAGTACTAGCGGTGCTGGTAATTGCAGCCGCCGTCATTATTGCCTGGCGAGCGATGCACCAACTGCGCCTGGTGATAATTACATTGTCTTCCCTGTTTGTCATTATCTTTAGCCTATTATTCGGCCTGCTCGGTATCGAAAGCTTACTCCTTCTAATCCCGTGGTGGCTGGTGATACTGGCGGTGGGCTACATCGCTTGGCGTGTCATAGGTAAATGGTGGGCTGGCCTGGCAGTAGTGATATCCCTGCTTGTTATAGGTAGCTTCAGATACGGTGATATCGGCTACTGGGATCTGTCCATGCAGACACTGGCTATCATCATCACCTCGGTAATTATCTCGCTGATAATAGGTATCCCTACCGGCATCCTTATGTCACGCAATGAGCACATCGAGTCCCTGTTTAAGCCGGTGCTAGATGCCATGCAGACCTTGCCCAGTTTTGTCTATCTGGTGCCGGTTATGATACTCTTCGGTCTGGGCAAGGTACCGGCCACCTTTGCCACCATTATCTATGCCGTACCACCGGTCATCAGGCTGACCAATGCCGGCATACGTCAGGTTTCACCCAGTGCCATCGAAGCCGCAAGAGCCTTCGGCTCCAGTGCCCGCCAAACCCTTTTCGAGGTGCAATTACCCCTTGCTATACCATCAATATTGGTCGGTATCAACCAGACAACGATGATGGCACTGGCTATGGTGGTTATCGCCTCGATGGTAGGCGCCGGTGGTCTCGGTTTGGAGGTGCTGCGAGCTCTTCAGAGTCTTGATATAGGGCGCGGTTTTGAAGCTGGATTAAGTATCGTCCTACTAGCTATCGTTATCGACCGTATAACACACGCCATGGCTTCTAGGCAGCAGCATACCTCATCGCAAAGCTAATATTTCCTACTCTTCTACTTAAATATCCTTGACTAATCAGTAAAGCCAATGTATTCTTTTGTCAAAATACTCTTTTTTGAAACATGGCTCAAAATATTACCAATGGGGTTGCCGTCAAGGCGGATAAGGTTTCATTCCACTTTAAGAAGCTGAGAGCCATTGACGAACTATCACTGGTCGTTCCCGCCGGCATCAGTTTCGGTTTGCTGGGTCCCAACGGCGCTGGCAAGACGACGCTTATCCGTCTTATCACCGGTCTGTTAAAACCAAAGTCAGGCGGTATCGATGTCCTCGGACAACCCCCCTCACGTAAAAACGCCCGCCTTATCGGCTATATGCCACAGCTGCATTCGCTATACGCCGAGCTTTCGGTGATGCAGAACGTCAGCTTCTTCGCCAAGATATACGGCTTGAAGAATAGCAAGCAACGCCAGCAGCGAGTTGAGGAGGTTACCAAACTGGTCAACCTGTGGGGGCGCCGCAACGACTCGGTAATGAACCTGAGCGGCGGCATGAAGCAACGAGCCAGCCTTGCCTGCGCCATCGTCCACAATCCACCGCTGCTCCTCCTCGACGAACCTACCGTCGGCCTCGACCCTGAGCTTCGTGTCACCTTCTGGGACTACTTCACCTCCCTAACGCAAGAGGGCACCACCCTTATTATCTCCAGCCACACTATGGATGACGCTGCCCACTGCGATCGCCTGGGCTTCATGCGACAGGGCAAGGTCATCGCCCAGGGGACGCCCACCGAACTAAAGGAAGCCACCGGTCAGCCGGAAGCATCGCTGGAAGAAGCTTTTCTGCACTTTATTCACCGGGAGGAGGGAAGCGATGGGTAGCAGCACTTTTACCATCGCCGGGCGGCTGATGAACCAGTTGATACGTGACCGCAGAACACTGGGGCTGATAATAATCGTTCCGCTGGTAGTGATGAGCCTCATTGGCCTCAGTTTTCCCGATGAGGGCATACTGGACTATATCGCCCCGGCGATGCTGGCCGCGCTTGCGCTCTTCTTCAGTTTCCTGCTTACTGGCATAAGCTTCCTGAGGGAGCGTTCTCAGGGCACCATGGAGCGGCTGATGGCGTCTCCGGTATCACGGCTGGACGTGGTATTCGGTTATCTCTTCGGCTTCTTCTTCTTCGCCCTAGCCCAGACTTTGATAATAGTGCTGTTCACTATCTATGTATTCGATATCAACTTCATGGGAGAAATATGGCAGATTCTCGTTTTTCAGATTCTGGTTATCACCGGTTCCGTCACCCTGGGTATATTCACCTCAACCTTTGCCCGCAACGAGTTCCAGATGGTACAATTCATACCCCTTATTATCTTGCCGCAGATGTTCCTGAGCGGCGTTCTCTGGCCGGTAGAGCAGATGCCCGACTACCTGCAATGGATGTCAGCAGCTATGCCGCTGACCTATGCCATCGACGGGCTGAGAGACATCATGCTATACGGCAAAGGCCTGCTTGATGTCGGCTTTGAACTGGCGGTGCTGGCTGGCTTTACTGTGGTTACGTCGGTGCTTGCGGCTCTCACTTTGAGGCGAGGTGCCGCCGGTTAGCCCAACACTTATCTTGTATCAGTAAGTTCCTCTATGGCTTTTACCCAGCCGTCGGGTCCAATGCCATTAACCTTATAGAGGTTCGGCAGCTTTATATTTTCCCAGTAACCGGGTGGTTTCTGCACCAGTATCGGAAAATCGACCACAGCCAGCATCGGTTCGTCATTGGGGCTGTCGCCGACACCGATGGTCTTAATACTGCCCCATTTCTGTTTGTAGAGGTTCGCCAGAACCTCTACGGCGACTCCCTTATCACTACCTACGGCGACACAAAATAGGCGACTGCCCCGGCTCCAGTCCAGCCCGGCAGCCTTTAGGCAATCCAGTGTATGCTTTAATTCAACCTCCGAGCCGATAATGTCTAAAGTTTCGCTATATTCCCGCTGACGCGCCCTTCCCGCCGAAGCCATATCCAGTCCGGTCAGCGTGGCAACTTCGGCTTCGCTCATATCGCCGAAGCCCTTAAAGTCTAAACCATTCTCCTGCCTTGCCGCATCTAGTTTCCGTCTTATATTATTGTATAGCATGCCCAGCTCAATAACATTGTACTCACCGGCTTGCCGTTGATACTCATAAACAAACTTGAAATAGTCTCTGCCGATGAATATCGCCCCGCCGTTTTCGGCAATAAAGGGGGCATCCAATCCAAGCTGCCAGCGGTAAAACTCTATCTCTGCCCTTGTCTTGGACGAGCAGGGTACAATTTCCACACCCGCTTTCTTCAGCTTGTTTATCAGTGGTCTGACCACATCGCAGGAATAGGTATAGTAGTCGAGCAGGGTTCCATCCAGGTCGGTAAATATTACCATCTTTTCTTCTACTCCCTGCCAATCCACGCCACGATTCACTTCAACCCCCATTCTGTGCTGATTTGCTAACAGGCTTGCAGGTGGTATAATGATACCACAGAGTTGAAGTAAGCTCATACGGCCGTTATCGGCTGTAATAACAGGTAATGCAGTTGCCAGCCATTATCCGTTAAAGCCACACACGGCTGGCAATGCTCTAAAGGAGGCTTCAGCAAATGGAAAAGGGAAAGAATAACCTGCTGGAGGTTGAAGACCTGTCTGTCAGGGTAGATGGCAGGCACATCCTGCACGATATCAACCTGTGCATACAGCCCGGCGAGACGCATGTCATCTTCGGGCCTAACGGCGGCGGCAAGACCACGCTGCTGATGACCATAATGGGCTTTCCCCGCTACCGTATAACCAAGGGTAGGATACTCTTTAAGGGCGAAGACATTACCGATATACCTCTTGATGAACGTGCCAACCTGGGCATAGGCTTATCCTTCCAGAGACCGCCGGTAGTTCGCGGCGTTAAGACCCGCGATATAGTCGTCGCCTGCCTCAAGGATAAGAATGATCCGGGCACCGCAGAAGGACTGGCTAAAAAAGCCAACCTCACCGATTTCCTCGACAGGGATATAAACCACGGCTTCTCCGGAGGCGAGATAAAACGCTCGGAGATGCTTCAGCTTTTGGCGCAGGCTCCGGAGCTGGCACTCCTGGATGAGCCCGAATCAGGCGTCGATCTAGAGAACATCGCTCTTATCGGACAGCTAATAAACCACCTGCTGGGTAAAATCCATCCGATACATATGCGCACGCACAGCGGTTTGATAATCTCTCATACCGGTCATATCCTTGACTACGTCAACGCCCGCACCGGCTACGTTATGTGCAACGGCAGGATAATCTGTGAGGGGGATCCCCACGACATTCTGACCACAATCAAGGAAAAGGGTTACCGGGAGTGTGTTTCATGTCCGATGAAGTAAAAAAGGCATCTACTGGAAACGACATAGACCTGTCCCTCTATGAAAGCCAGACGGCTGAAAAACCATCAGACATAGACCCTTCATCGCTTTCGGACGAAGATAAGCAGCAGATGATGTCCGCCGGTATAATGCTGGAAGACCTCTCCCAGCGTTCGGGTACTTATATCCAAATCGACAATGCCCCTGTTCACAGCTCGGTGAAGCAGGACGGCATAGAGGTCATGGCTATCAGCCAGGCTCTTGATAAATACGGCTGGCTTAAGGACTATTTCTGGCGGGCGGTAGCTGCCGACACCGACAAATACACCGAACACGTCGATAGCCACCGCTCTGAGGGTTACTTCATCCGGGCGTTGCCCGGCAGTAAGACCCTCTACCCGGTTCAGGCTTGCCTATATCTGGCTAAAAACCACCTCGTTCAGGATGTTCATAACATCGTAATTGCCGAAGAAGGCTCTGAGTTGCATATTATAACCGGCTGCACCACCGCTGCCGGCAAGGAGGCGGGTATTCATCTAGGTGTCTCCGAGTTCTATATCAAGAAGGGTGCCAAGATCACCTTCAGTATGATTCATAGCTGGACGCCGGATACCGGTGTACGCCCCCGCACCTCTACTGTTATCGAAGAAGACGGCCTTTTCTTGAGCAACTATATCATTATGAAGCCGGTACGCTCTCTCCAAGCATATCCATCAGCCATATGCAACGGTAAAAACGCCACCGTCAGGTTCAATAGCGTTATGGTCGCCACACCCGGCTCTAATATGGACCTGGGCTCGAAGGTTTTCCTTAACGCCGATGGTTCCAAAGCTGAAATCGTATCCCGCGCCATCACCACCGGCGGCGATATCATCGCCCGTGGCTATATAGAAGGCAACCACCCCGAATCAAAAGGGCACCTGGAATGCCGTGGCTTGATCATGGGCGATTCGGGTAATATTCACGCCATCCCCGAGCTCAAAGGCAGCGTCGCCGGAGTCGATCTCTCCCACGAGGCGGCGGTTGGCAAAATCGCCGAAGAGGAGATCGAATACCTTATGGCACGAGGGCTTTCACGCGATGAAGCTACAGCGACAATAGTACGCGGCTTTCTCAATGTCGATATCGAAGGGTTGCCACCGATGCTCCATGCCGAGATGAAAAAAGCTATCGAGGCTAGCGAGCAAGACCTTTTTTAACCCGCCATGATTTTCAGCCTTGATTGACTGGTCTAAATCACTATTGTATTATGCTTTAGCGCATTTAACAGAAAACCAACCAGTCATGGTTTAATCCTATGGTAAAAACACCGCGTCATCCTTTAATAGAAGAGATAGATACAGAGCTATCACCACCCGAAGCCTTCAAACTGCTGGTAGACGAGCCTTTCAGCTTCTTTCTTGATAGCGGTATGGACCCCCATAAGCTGGGACGATACTCCTTTATCGGCAGCTGTCCCTTCCTGATATTGAGCTCCCGCGGTGATGAGGTAACAATCATACAGGGCAGTAAAAAGAGTCACCAACAAGGCAACCCCTTCGACATATTAAACCGCTTTCTTGAGCTGTATCGACTGGAGTATGAAGATCCACCGGTGCCTTTTATCAGCGGCGCCGTCGGCTATTTCAGCTATGACCTGTGCCACTTTATAGAACGCCTGCCCACCACCGCCATAGACGACTTGAATCTACCGGAGTGCTATTTTGCCTTCTACGATACCGTTATAGCCTTCGACAATCTTCTAAACAAAACCTACATCATCTCCAACGGCTTTCCCAGGCTGGAAGAGGATAAGAGAAAAGAAAAGGCTGTCAGCTGTATAGCTGAAGCCAGACTAATGCTAACCGGAACGCAGGTCCCGGTAGATAGAGAGAAACAACTCCCACCTTCCATTCAATCATCTCTAAAGGGTAACTTTACCCGCAAAGAATATATAAACGCCGTCAAAAAAGCCCGCCAGTATATCATCGAAGGGGATATATTTGAGGTGAACCTGTCGCAGCGCTTCGAAACAGAGCTTGGCGTTACTCCCTACCAGCTATACCGGCGGCTGCGCCAGTTAAACCCAGCGCCATTTGCCTGCTACCTCGGCTTCGATGAGGTGAAAGTGGTGAGCGCTTCACCGGAGCGTTTTATCCGTCTTCGCGGCGATTACGTGGAAACGCGCCCCATCAAGGGAACTCGCCCCCGCAGCAAAGACCAGCGGGAGGATAATGCACTGGCAAACGAGCTACTCAATAGCGAGAAGGACAGGGCGGAGAATATCATGATCGTAGACCTGGAGAGGAACGACCTTGGGCGTGTCTGCCGTTACGGCACTGTCAGGGTTACCGAACTGGCTATACTAGAGGTCTTCCCCACCGTCTTTCACCTCACCTCCACGGTGACAGGCAGGCTCAACGAGGGTAAAAACGGCATCGATTTACTGAAAGCTACCTTCCCCGGTGGCTCCATAACCGGCGCCCCCAAGGTAAGGTCTATGGAGATTATAGACGAGCTTGAGCCAACTAGGAGAAGTATATATACCGGCAGCATCGGTTACATCGGTTTCAACGGCGACCTGGACCTTAACATCGTCATTCGCACCTTCCTTATTAAGAATAACAGGGCATATTTTCAGGTGGGCGGCGCCATTACCTATGATTCGGACCCCGAAGCCGAATACCAGGAGACGCTGGACAAGGCACGTGCGCTTATGGATACCCTCGATATAACTATTAGCAGGGTAAATTAGATATGGTTATAGTCATCGATAACTACGATTCCTTCGTCTATAACATCGCCCAGTACCTGGGGGAGCTGGGCTGGGAGCCAGCGGTCTATCGCAACGATTGCATCGCTCCCTCCGATATGGAGAAGCTGTCGCCTTCTCATATCATTATATCCCCCGGCCCCCGCACCCCGCTCGAAGCCGGCATCTCTAACGACGTCATTCGCAGCTTCACCGGCAGGATTCCCATTCTCGGCATCTGCCTTGGTCACCAGTGTATCGGCTATGTTTTCGGCGGTAAAATAGTCCCCTCTCCAGTACCAACTCACGGCAAGCGCTCCCTCGTCTACCATGACGGTAAGACGATATACAAAGGTATCCCCAAGCCGTTCGGCGGGGGCCGTTACCATTCGCTGGTGGTAGAACGAAGCACGCTGCCGCCCTCGCTGGAGCTATCGGCGGAGACCGGCGACGGCATCGTTATGGGCATACGCCATAGGGGCTACCCGATCGAGGGGATTCAGTTTCACCCGGAATCTATCCTGACCGAGGTCGGTCATAATGTGCTGACTAACTTCCTCAACCTCGCGCATCAGGGAAGGCAGGAATAACTGATGAAGTCTATTATTTATCTCAACGGCAAATTGATACCGCTAGAACGTGCCGCTATATCCCCGCTGGATTATGGCTTCCTCTACGGCTACGGTGTCTTCGAGACCATGCGCGCCTATGGTGGCATTGTTTTCCGCCTAGACAGGCACCTCGACCGCCTTGCATCATCTGTCGTGGCACTGGGAATACCCGCTATAACATTCGACCTGAAAGAAGCGGTGGCTTCCATGTTAAGGGCAAACAAGCTCGGCAGTGCTCGTATCCGCATTACCATCTCCA
>DUFE01000005.1 GCA_011170385.1 Dehalococcoidia bacterium
GTCTGCGGCTTGGTATGCTTCCACCCCTGCGAAACCAGGTGCCGGCGTGGGCAGCTGGATGAAGCCATCGCCATAAGAGAGCTTAAACGTTACGCTGCCGAGCACGGCGGCAATCTGTGGAAGAAGAGGGCGGTTACTGCCCCGGCGACTGGCAAGAAGGTGGCGGTGGTCGGCTCCGGTCCGGCCGGTCTGACGGCGGCATACTACCTGGCTAAGTTAGGGCACTCATTAACCGTTTTCGAATCCCAATCCGAACCCGGTGGTATGCTGCGGATGGCGATACCGGAGTATCGCCTGCCCAGGGATGTACTGGAGGCAGAAATTAAATATATAGAAGACCTCGGTGTCGAAATCAATACGAACACCGAGATTCACTATGTCGAGAGCCTGTTCCAGCAGGGCTATGAAGCCGTTTTCGTTGCCATCGGGGCGCAGCATGATGTTAAGATGGGCATCGATGGAGAGGAAAGCCATAAGTTCATAGACCGCCTGGCGTTCTTGAGAGATGTCAATATGGGCAGAGAGGTGTCACTAGGCGGCAGGGTAGCCGTTATCGGTGGCGGTCATGCTGCTATTGATGTCGCCCGTACGGCGCGGCGTCTTGGATGTAAAGAGGTGACTATAATCTACCGGCGTACCCGTAATGATATGCCCGCCGGCTCCGAGGAGATTGAGGAAGCGTTAGCCGAGGGTATTAAAATCCTTGAGCTGACAATGCCCTTAAAAGTAGTCCATGAGAACGGCGACTTAAGGATTGAGTGCATCCGCATGAAGCCGGGACCAATCGACAGCAGCGGCAGGAGGAAGCCGGAGCCGCTTACCGGCAGCGAGTTCACGCTGGTGTCCGATAACGTGATTGCCTCTATCGGGCAGCGGCTGATGGTCTCCGACCAGTTCGATTTGCCCATGGGAAGGGGCGATTTTATAAAGGTCAACCGTGATACCCTAGCAACGCCCAAGAAGGGCGTCTTTGCCGGCGGCGACGCCGTTACCGGACCGGCTTCGGTTATAGAAGCCATCTCCCACGGGCGGCAGGCTGCCATATCGATTGATAAATACCTTGGCGGCAATGGTATTATAGACGAAGCATTATCGTTATTAGAGGGGGAGTTTACTCCCCTGGAGGAAGCGGAAGAGAAACGGCGCCCGCAAGCGCCAACCCTTCCGTTGAAACAACGTCTTCGCGGTTTCGGGCAGGTTGAGCTCGGCTATAACGAAGGGATGGCTGTGGAGGAAGCGGGGCGTTGCTTGAGGTGTGACCTCGAAGAGGATAACTGATAAGGGGAAGCTATGGACGATATAAAGCTTGACATAGATGGGCAGGAAGTCTGTGCCAGGAGTGGTATGACAGTGCTGGAAGCGGCGTTGGAAGCTGGTATCTACATTCCCACTCTGTGCTACGACCCGGATTTAGAGCCGCACGGCGGTTGCCGGCTGTGTATTGTTGAGATTAAAGGCGTATCCGGCATGCCGACCGCCTGTACGACGAAGGTCGCCGATGGCATGATGGTAAAGACCTCTACGGCTGCGGTCAACAAGGTGCGGCTGGATATAGTGGAGCTTATCCTTGCCGACCACCCGCTGGATTGTCTTATCTGTATTAAGAACCAGCAGTGCGAGCTGCAGAAGGTAGTTGCTTACCTGGGCATTACCAAGCGGCGGTTGGACCGCACGGCAAACGAACGAATAATAGACGACAGTAATCCGTTTTTCACCCTCGATAGGAATTATTGCGTCCTCTGCCAGAGGTGTACCCGTACCTGCGATGAGATAACCTGTATCAACGCCATCGAGATAATAAACCGCGGCTACGAAAGCCACGTCGGCACCTTCGGCGATAAAACTCTTATGGAGTCCATCTGCCAGTCCTGCGGCGAGTGTGTTATGCGCTGTCCGGTAGCTGCCCTGACGATAAAAGATGCGGTGCAGCCCACCCGCGAGGTGGAAACTACCTGTCCTTATTGCGGCGTCGGCTGTAGTATGCTGCTGGGCGTCCGTGATGATAAAATCGTCTCCATTCGCGGCAACAGACAGAACCCGGCTAACAAAGGGCAGCTTTGCGTCAAGGGGCGCTTCGGTATCGCCGGTTTCGTCGGCAGCCCAGAGCGGTTAAAGACACCACTTATAAAAAAAGATGGTGAGTTCATTGAGACGAGCTGGGATGAAGCCCTTAAGTTGATGACCGATAAGCTTGGCGGTTACCATAAGGATGAGATAGGCGTAATCTCGTCGGCAAGGTGCACCAACGAGGATAACTACGTCGCCCAGAAGTTCTGCCGGGTGGTGCTGGGTACCAATAACGTTGACCATTGCGCCCGCCTGTGCCATGCCCCTACCGTTGCCGGACTGGCGCAGAGCTTCGGCAGTGGCGCTATGACCAACTCCATCGGCGATATACCCGAAGCCGAGTGCATCTTCGCCATCGGCTCCAACACCACCGAGGCGCATCCGGTAATCGGCTTTGCCGTCAAGCGGGCGGTTCGACGCGGAACGAAGCTTATCGTTGCCGACCCACGTCGGATTCACCTGGTACGCTTTGCTGATATCTGGCTGCAGCATAAGCCGGGCACCGATATTGCCCTGCTGATGGGTATGATGAAGATAATTATAGACGAGAACAGGTACGACCCGGCTTTCATAGAGGAACGATGCGAGGGCTTTGGCACTTTTAAGGAAACGCTATCCGGTTTCGATATGGATTTCGTAGAAGAGACCACCGGCGTACCTCGTGAGCAGATAGTTGCGGCAGCAAGAATGTATGCTGGAGGCGATCCTTCCGCCATCCTGTACACGCTGGGCATAACCGAGCACTCGCACGGCACCGAAAACGTTATGGCGTTAGCCAACCTAGCGATGCTGACAGGCAACATCGGCAAGCCCGGTAGCGGTGTCAATCCATTGAGGGGGCAGAACAACGTGCAGGGCGCCTGCGATATGGGGGCTCTGCCCAATGTCTACCCCGGCTATCAGGCGGTAACCTCGCCGGAGGTCAAGGACAAGTTCGAGGCTATCTGGGGTGGCAACCTGTCACTGGAGAAGGGAATGACCATACCGGAAATGTTCGACGCAGCCTGCAACGGCAAACTGAAAGCCCTGTACCTCATCGGTGAGAACTCGGTGTTGAGTGAGCCTAACATCAACCACGTGCGGAAGGCGTTTACCAGTACGGACTTTCTTATCGTACAGGATATTTTCCTGACCGAGACGGCAGAACTGGCGGACATCGTGCTGCCAGCGGCATCCTTTGCCGAGCAGGACGGTACCTTTACCAGTACCGAGCGCCGTGTCCAGCGGGTCAGGAAAGCCGTTTCAGCACCCGGCGATGCCAGGGCGGACTGGCTCATTACCTGCCAGATTGCCAGGGCTATGGGAGCAAGGGGCTTCGATTTTAAAAATCCTTCGCAAATCATGGATGAGATCGCCCGCCTGACACCCAGCTATGGCGGTATTTCCTACCAGCGGCTGGAGAACGGCGGCTTGCAGTGGCCCTGCACGGATAAAGACCATACGGGGACACCGATTTTGCATCGCAACCAGTTCACTCGCGGTAAGGGTAGGTTTATCCCATTGAAATACCGGCCGTCCGAAGAACTGCCGGACGAAGATTACCCATTTCTTCTGACCACCGGACGGCGGCTGTTCCACTACCATACTGGCACTATGACAAGAAAGACCGATGGGTTGAACGTCTTTATGAGTGAAGAGAGAGTGCAAATAAACCCGCAGGACGCCGAAGCGCTGGGCATTTGTGATAACGATAGCATCAGGGTAATTTCAAGGCGTGGCGAGGTGAACGCCAGCACCGAGGTGACCACTGTGGTTCCAGTGGGGGTGGTCTATATGACTTTCCACTTTGCCGAAACGCCGACCAATATACTGACCAGCCACGCCGTCGACCCGATAACGCAGACACCGGAATACAAGGTATGCGCCGTAAAGATTGAAAAAGATGGCGGGTAAGGTTAGAATAGCCCGGTAATGCAGCAGGTCGGTATCGATATAGTTGAGATAGCCCGCATCGAAAGGGCCGTAGAGCGCTGGGGCAAAGGTTTCCTCGCACGAGTCTATACCGAACCGGAAATCGAGCGGTACGGCGGCGATATCTCCTCCCTGGCAGCCCGTTTTTCAGGCAAGGAGGCGGTTATCAAAGCGCTGGGTACCAGAAGAATCGCCCTGAAGGAGATAGAGATTCTCTCCACCCCCGGGGGTAAGCCAACGGTAAGACTCTACGGACGTGCATGGAATAGTGCCGAAAACATCGGCTTGTCCAGCCTGGCTATCAGCCTGTCCCATTGCCGGCAGTATGCGGTCGCCTGCGCTATCGGCGAAACGGATTAGCCTATCTATACCTCACCCCATCACTCACAATCAACTAATTTTTTCCACCCAGCCTACCTTTGTAGGTCTTCTTTTTAATACCGGGTACTGATCTCACCCTTTTCAATCTACCTATTACCACTGCCCTTTAAGGAATAGATACGGGGTGAGATATACTCTAAAAATAATATGGTTTCGTTATGCCCACTTCACCTCAGCGAGCGGAAATGATAGAATTAGGTGGTAAGCCATATTAAGGAGAGCCAGTATGTCGGGACATTCCAAGTGGTCTTCAATCAAGCACCAGAAGGGTGTCGCCGATGCCCGTAGGGGTAAGCTGTTCACCAAGCTGACGCGTGAGATTATCCTAGCCGTGCGCGAGGGCGGTAGCAACCCGGAAACAAACTACCACCTGCGGTTGGCGATACAGAAAGCCAAGGACAATAATATGCCCTCGGATAACATCGAGCGCTCTATAAAAAGGGGCGAGGGCACGCTGGAAGGCGCCAACCTGGTGGAGATGGTGCTGGAGGGCTATGGCCCCGGTGGGGCGGCGATTATGGTAGAGGCTTTGAGTGATAACCGAAACCGAACCGTTCAGGAGGTGAGGAGCCTGTTCACCCGCAGCGGTGGTAACCTGGGGGAAAGTGGCAGCGTAACCTGGCTGTTCGATACTAAGGGGCTAATTATGGTCGATACCGATAAGGCAAACACTGATGAGATGTTGCTGCAAGCGATAGACGCCGGCGCCGATGATGTCGATGCCCAGGAGGGCTATATAGAGGTCTATACAGCGCCGGAGGCGATGGAGACGGTAAGAGCGGCGCTGGAGCAGAACGGTATCGTCGTGTACTCGGCGGAGGTAACCAAAGTGCCAAAGACCATGGTAAACCTCGACGAGTCGACGGAAATCCAGGTATTGAAGTTACTGGACAGACTGGAGGAACTGGACGACACCCGCAGCGTATCCAGCAATGTCGATTTCTCCGATGAGGTGCTGGCAAAATACAGGACTTAAGCTGAACCGATGAGGATTTTAGGCGTTGACCCGGGCACGGTGGTTATCGGCTACGGGATTATAGACGACGATGATGATAAGATCACCTTTGTTGCCTGTAGCGTTATAAAGTGCAATCAGCATTCCCCAATGGGGGAGCGTTTGTGTCTTCTGTATAGCGAACTTTCCGGGGTTATATCACGTTACAGACCCGATGCCGTGGCTATAGAGCAGCCATTTGTCGCCAGGAATGCCAGGTCGGCGCTGGCGATAGGTAAGGCGCAGGCGGTATCAATACTGGCGGCGGCAAACCGGGGGATACCGACCTATGAATACTCACCAGCACAGGTGAAGCGGGTAGTTACCGACTATGGTGCCAGCTCAAAGGAGCAGGTACAGGAGATGGTCAGGCTGCAGCTGGGATTATCGCAACCGCCGCAGCCGATCGATGCCTCCGATGCCCTGGCAGTCGCCATCTGCCATATACGCGAGATGAAGCTCAAGAGCATGCTTGCAGGGGGGCAGTAAAGGAACTAGTATGATAGCAAGTCTTAAAGGAAAATTGGAATCGCTGGGTGGCGATGGGGCGGTAATCGATGTCGGCGGTATAGGTTTCCGTGTTTATACGCCTACCTCCACCCTGACCACGCTGGGCGCCGTCGGTAGCGAGGTGAGGCTGCATACCCATCTGCATCTGCGGGAGGATAACGCCACGCTATATGGCTTTGCTTCCACCGGGGAGCTGGAGCTTTTCGGTATCCTGATCAATGTCTCCGGGCTGGGACCCAAGCTGGCGCTGGCTATACTATCGGCTATGGATGTAGAATCCCTGGCAGCGGCTATTACCACGGGCAATGCCGACCTGCTGACAGGCATTTCCGGTATAGGCAAAAAGATGGCTGACCGGCTGGTGCTGGAGCTCAAGGATAAGCTGGGCGCCGGTTTGACGATAGCCCCGGTAGCACAGGTGGCACAGGAGAATGCAGATGTCCTGGCGGCACTGACTTCGCTGGGTTACTCTGTTGCTGAAGCCACCCGGGCGTTAGCCGTGTTACCATCGGAACAGGAACTAAGCCTGGAAGATAAGGTAAAGCTGGCGCTGGGGCATCTCGGCAGCAGGTGACAGTGGCAAGATAAGGCAGGGTGATGATATGAAGATAACGGAAGATATCCTGGAAGAATATCGTGAGCTGACTACCAGATATGTCAACGCCAGCCAGAAGCTACGGGAACTGCTTCCCTGTGTTACCGAACTGTCCAAGGCGGAAAAGCTACCACAAGCGAGGGTGTTGAAGCAGTTGCTGCGCGATTTCGACAAAGCGGAGGAGGAGATCGAAGCCGCCCTGGCGGGATTTCGACGGATCAGGCACCGGCTTCTGGGATTGATATAGCAGTAGCTACTTGCCGAAGGGACAGACAGGGAAGTTGCACCCTTCGCAGTTGAGACACAGACCGCCGTGCCCCAGTGCAACGATATCTTCTCTGGTGATCCTCTCGCCGGCTAAAACGCGGGGCAGAATAAGATCTATGATCGTAGCCTGGTTGAAAATAACCGCCCCCGGAGCCCCAAGAATGGGGATGTTTCCCAGCTCGGCATAGAGGAACATCGCACCCGGCATAACCGGAGCCCCATAGGATACTATGCTGGCTCCGCTCCTCTCTACCCCTTCCAGGCTAACATCGTCCGGGTCTACAGACAGTCCGCCGGCGACGACTATCACATCGGAGCCGCTGGCTGCTGTTTCTTTAATCGCATGACCGATAACGTCCTCGTCGTCAGGGACGATAGCCTTGTTATTAACCGCTGAACCAAGCGCTTCTACTTTATTCTCAAGTATCTCGCCGAACCGGTCTTCAACCAGTCCGTTGAAGACCTCGTTGCCGGTGATGATAATGCCCACCTTCTTCTTTTTTAGGGGGATGATGCGGAGCACCCTGCCCTGTTTACGACAGAGCTCCTCTAGCCTTTCCAGTTTCGTTTCCGCTATATGTAACGGGTTGATTTTGGTGGCGGCGATGGAAGTCTCCGGCTGGCACACCGTGTTTTCATGCAGGGTAGCCAGGACAATGTCCCCGATGGAGTTAATCACCGTCAGTAGCTCCTTGTTGACCTTCAGCAATCCGTTAATGGTGGATACGATATTAACCCTGCCCTCTTTGGGGTTGGTCAGCTTCGTATCGGGGCTTGATACGGCTCTGGCTATCCGTAGGGCGGCTTCTTCTTCGTGAACCAGTCCCTCCTCCTCTTCCACGACATAGATGTGCTCTTTGCCCATAAGACGCAGCTCTGGCAAGTCCTCTTCCCTTATTACGTGTCCCCGGCGGAACGCCGCTCCCTTGAACTTCCCAGGGACGACCTTGGTCATATCGTGACCGATGGTCAGCCCGACTGCTTCGTCTAGTTTGACTTTCTTGAGCATGAGTTTCTCCCTCGTTGGCAGCAGTGGATTTCAGTTTTTTCAATATTACTGGATAGGCTTTAATTATTTAAGCAGCCCATCCAGGGAAGTAAGCGTTATATATACCTGAATATACAGACTTTTATACCCTATTTGCGGTGAACCTGTCAACACGGAGTATATTTAACAAAGCTCTTTAATCTATTTCCATCCCACCTTCTCCTCTTAACTGCTTCTTCCCACCCGCCCCGCCCCGGCAGGTTTTCTGCATTATCGGAGTCAATCCCCCCTGACCCCTTTTATTATCTATTCCCACCCACCACCCTCAATGAAGGTAAAATTAACAGGGAGAGGTCGGAATAATCAAAGATTGACCCGTGGTTGGCGGGTCGGGTATATTGTTAGCCATGCAGGTTATCCCCGGGGTGCATCAAATAACTCACAGGTTCGTCAACATAGTATTGTTTGTCGAAGAAAGGCTTACCCTTATCGATAGCGGCTTTAGAGGCAGTGCACCACGAATAGCCGAATACATCGGCAGCCTAGGCAGGTCTGTCAGGGAAATCGAGCTTATAATTATCACTCATAACCACCTCGACCACGTCGGCGGATTGGCGGAGCTAAAAGAGATGGCGCCGCAAGCCAGTGTTGCCGCTCATAAGGACGACCTAAGCCGCGATGAGATCGGCTTGCCTTACCCCGGATATGCACTAAAGCTACTGAAACTACCGCTGGTTTCTCTTCTCCGGCCTCTTGCCTATATAAAGCCGGATGATGTTGATATCAGGCTGGGCGGGGGCGAGGTTCTGCCGCCGATGGGTGGACTGGAGGTCATCCATACGCCGGGGCATACGCCGGGCAGTATCTGCCTTTTTTCGCCGGAGAGGAAGCTGCTGGTGGTAGGTGATATACTTAATAATCGCCATCGGGACATTATCCCGCCGGCAAGAATGATAAGTACTGACTTCCAGCAGGCTATGGAGTCGGTAAAGCGGCTGGCGCAGCTTGATTTCGATAACCTGTGCTGTGGCCATGGCAAGCCGATGGTCGGTGGAGCAGGGGCGAGGGTGCGGGATTGGGTAAAGCTACGCGGCTTTTAAGTGGGCTTTACATTTACCGTGCAGTTGCCCAGAATGTATAACGCTTGTATGGAGGCAAGTAAAAGACTGTTATGCGAATTATTGCCGGTAAAGCCAAAGGATGCGTGCTTAAATCGCCCAGGGGGATGGGAACCCGCCCGGCGACCGAGCTGGTACGGGGAGCAATCTTCTCTATTCTGGAAACGAAAGAAACTGACTGGGAAGTGGTGCTGGATCTTTTCTCCGGTAGCGGTGCCCTCGGCATCGAGGCGCTTAGCCGCGGCGCTGGCTGGGTCGATTTTGTTGAACAGAGGGCGTCATGTTGTGTTATAATAGAGCAAAATCTGGAAAAGACCAGGCTGGGAGACCGGGCACACGTCTATTGCTGTAGCGTTGCCAGAGCTGTCTCCTTTTTAGATAAGGAATATAGTATAATACTGGTAGACCCGCCCTATGCTAACCCGTCTATAGGGAGGATTATTGAGAGGCTGGCGAATTCCAAACTGGTCGGTGAAAGAACGATGGTTGTGGTGACCCATTCTCCTCATCGGCGGTTAGAGCCGGTATACGCCTCGCTGAATCTCGTTAAGGAATACCGCCACGGCGATAGCGTTATCGCATTGTATCATAAGGAGGCGCCTTTATGACCATAGCCGTTTACCCTGGCAGCTTTGACCCGATAACCAACGGGCATATAGATGTTGCCACCAGGGCAGCCAGGATATTTGACAGGGTGATTATCGGCATCTATGATAATCCCGGCAAGCAGCTTATGTTCGCCCTTGAGGAGAGGGTGGATATGGCGGTAAAAGCGGTAGCCGGCATCCGGAATATCGAGGCAATACCTTTCACCGGTCTCGCTGTGGACTTTGCCAGCAGAGTAAAGGCGGGGGTCATGGTACGGGGCTTGAGGGTAAGCGCCGACTTTGAGCACGAGTTCGATATGGCGATGATGAATAAAAAACTCAACCCGGAGCTTGAGCTGGTTTGCTTGATGGCGAGCCCGGAATACCAGTTCTTAAGCTCTAGTATTCTCAAGGAGGTAGCCAGGCTGGGTGGCAATATAGATGACCTCGTCCCGGGGCACGTGGCGGAAGCCTTGAGAAAAAAGGAAGGTGCATAGTACTATGTAGGGCTATAGAACAGAGGGATTCTTACCCGGAGAAATTCCATTCTAAGATGAACAAGGTCAGGAGGAAATAGAATTATATGCCGTACAAGATTACAGATGAATGTATCAGTTGTGGTGCCTGCGAACCGGAGTGTCCCAACGAGGCGATCTCCGAAGGGGAGACTATATATATCATAGACCCGGATAAATGTACCGAGTGCGTCGGCAGCCATGAAACCCAGCAATGTGTTGACATTTGCCCGGTAGATTGCTGTATACCAGACCCGGAGAATCAGCAGACCCAGGAAGAGCTACTGGAAAAGTGGCAGGGATTGCATCCCGGCGAAACACCCAAGATTTCCTAGGTGCCTGATAATAAGATAATCGCTACCATATTGTTAAAATAAGAAATTACTGGTTGGCTGTAAAGATTTGAGTGGCAGTTCTTAGCTATCTGCCTCTTACTACTCGGGTGTAATGCCTGCCCGCATTTTTGCCTGCTCTACAAATGGAAGAAGTTACGGATGGTTTCACCGAACTCACCCGGCAGCAAGCCGAGTATCAACGGGAAATAATCCAGCATGACTTTACCCAGGAAAGCATCGGTCGGCATTTCGCTGCCGAAGAACTTTACCCATATTGCTAAGATAGCGCTTAAAAATATGAAGCCGGATAGGAAACCGAGGACGCCGCCGCCGACATTATCCACCCAGCCCATCATGGTTACCGATATAACCGATTTAAGTAACCGCGCCAGTAGCATGGCGGCTACCATAACCAGCGCCAGTATCAGCAGGAAAGCTAGAATATTAGCTACGCTTTCGTTGGAGATGAAGCCGAAAATACTGGAAACCGGTTTGTAGAAGTTGCCGGCAAGCACCACGCCGATTATCAAGCCAACCAGCGATAATACCGTTTTTATCAAGCCCCGCCTCAAGCCGATGAAGGTGGGTATAAAAAGCAGCACCAGTAGTATTATATCCAGCCAGTGCATTTCTTAACCTCCCAGTTCCTTTGCCCGCCTGTAGGCAGCGGCTACCGCTTTTTTGACCAGCCTCGAAAAATCCCTCCTCTCAAACACCTTGAGTGCCTCGGCGGTGGTGCCGCCGGGCGATGTAACCGTCTGCTTCAATTGCGCCAGCCCTTTATCCGACCGGCGCGCATATTCAGCCGCACCGGTAACCGTATGCAAAGCCAGCTCTCGTGCCATCTCCGGTGGAAGCCCGATTTCAACAGCAGCATCTATTAAAGATTCCATAAAGAGAAAGACATAGGCGGGACCGCTGCCGCTAATTGCTGTCGCCATATCTATATAGCTCTCGTTGGTGACATAGACCTCCTTGCCCATAGCACCCAGTATGGAGCCGACCGTTGTTTTTTGCCCCTCGGTTATTTCATCGGTAGCCGTCCATACTGTCATTCCCTGCCCGATCTGGGCTGGGGTGTTGGGCATCGCCCGCACGATGGCATCGTGCTTCAATCCCCGCCGCAGGCTGGCGATGGACTTGCCGGCGATGATGGACAAGACCAGTTGCTCGGGCTTGATTTGCCTGCCGATTTCGTTCATCACCTCATCCAGGTTCTGCGGTTTGACGGCTAGTATAATAATGTCACCTCTGGCAATAGCCTCAAGGTTATTACCACTAATATAAACGTCAAAGTCCTGCTTTAGTTGTTTTAGACGGGCGCTGTTTTTATCGCTGACAGTTATATTTTCTGGGGTGGTCAGGCCCTTGTTTAATACGGCTGATAGCATTGCCTGCCCCATATTGCCGCCGCCGATAAATGTTATCTTCATATTAGTACAGCCCCATCTCCTTTATTCCCTTCCCGATGGTGGGTATGGGCCGTGGTTGGAGATAGATAAATAAAAAATATCACTATTCACAACAACCTCTCCCCCTGTATCCCACTCTCTTGTAAGGAGAGGGGGAGAATTCTATTGAGGGGCGAAGCCCCTCAAACTCCCCTTGTATATTAAGTTATTCTCCTCAAATTCCCCAGGATACTAAATTAAACCCCCCAAACTTCCAGCAATATACTTATTTTACCACCAGGTTTATCAGTCTGCCGGGGACGTATATTATCTGGGCAAGCTGCTTGCCTTCAATATAGGACTTAACCCTGTGCCTGTCCAATACCAGCGTTTTGGCTTCGTCATCGGTGATGGAAGCTGGCACCTCAATCCTGTCCCTTAGCTTTCCGTTGACCTGGACTATCAGCGTAATCTCCTCGTCTTTAGCCAGTTCTCTGTCCCAGCTGGGCCACGGCTGGTTGTGGATGCTGTATGCGCGTCCCGTCCTCTGCCACAGCTCCTCGGTTATGTGGGGCGCCGATGGCGCCAGTAGTAATAGCAGCGTCTTCATGGATTCATCCCAGTCGTTTCTGCCGATGGAACCGTCTTCTTTTGTCTTTGCCAGGTTGTTGGTCAGTTCCATCAGGGCGGCTATCATGGTATTGAAGCGCATCTTTTCCAGGTCTTCGGTAACCTTCTTAATAGTCTGGTGGATAATGCGCTGCCAGACCTTTTGTCTATTTTCGTTGCCTGCGCCTTCCTTCGGCTGGTATTCCTCCAGCACAAGCTTCCACAGGCGGTTGAGCCAGCGGCTGATACCACTGATACCACTGTCGTTCCACTCGCCGCCATGCTCCCAGGGAGCGACGAACATCAGATAGATACGTACCGAATCCGCCCCTAGCTCGGAGACATAGGCGTCCGGGTTGACCACGTTACCTCTAGACTTGCTCATCTTCTGTTTGTTGGCGATGATGATGCCCTGGTTGAACAGGCGCGTGAACGGCTCGCCGAATTCCACTAGCCCAATATCCCGCAGCGCCTTGATGAAAAAGCGGGCATAGAGCAGGTGCATAACGGCGTGCTCGGCGCCGCCGGTGTAGAGGTCGACCGGCATCCAGTATCTCATGCGGCTTTCATCGAAGGCGGCACGATCACTATTGGGGCTGGTGTAGCGCAGAAAGTACCATGATGAACACATAAAGGTGTCCATGGTATCCGTCTCCCGTTTAGCTTCACCATTACATTTGGGGCAGGTGGCGTTGACGAACTTCTCGTTGTATTTAAGCGGTGATTCGCCGGTTGGCTTGAACTCGGCGTCCTCCGGCAGCAGCACTGGCAGATCTTCCTCCGGCACCGGCACCACACCACAGCTATCGCAGTAAACCATCGGTATCGGCGCCCCCCAGTAGCGCTGGCGTGAAATGAGCCAGTCGCGTAGCTTGTAGCTTACCGAGCGCCCGCCCCACTCCTTTTCTTTAAGGTAGTCGGCGACGGCTTCCCTACCCTCTTCATTGGAGAGCCCATCGAACTGCCCGGAGTTGACCATTTTACCGGCTTCGATGTAGGCTTCTTCCAGCTCCTTGTCATTCCAGTCAGGGGGCGATATAACCACCCGTATAGGCAGGTTATATTTCCTGGCGAAGGCGAAGTCCCGTTCGTCATGGGCGGGAACTGCCATCACCGCCCCTGTGCCGTAGCCAAGCAGGACATAATCGGCGATCCAGATAGGGACTTTCTCTCCGTTTAGTCTATTGGTTACGTAAGTACCAATGAATATGCCGTCCTTTTCCTTCTCTATAGACAGCCTTTCTATATCCGTTAGCCGCCGCGATTTGGCGATGTATGCTTCGACCTCGGCTTTTTTCTCCGTCGAGGTTAGCCTGGTAACCAGCGGATGCTCCGGCGCTAGCACCATAAAGGTAACGCCAAAGGTGGTATCGGGTCGGGTGGTGAATACCCGTATCTCCTTTTCCTCGATTCCGGGGTGGTCCAGTGCAAAGGAAATCTCACAGCCAAAAGACTTACCCACCCAGTTACGCTGCATAGTCTTTATCCGCTCCGGCCATTCTATATCGTTGAACTCTATCAGCTCATCGGCGTATCTGGTAATACGGAAGAACCACTGTTCCAGGTCACGGCGGTTAACCGCTTCCTCGCAGCGCTCGCATAGTCCGTTACCGATAACCTGCTCGTTGGCTAATACAGTCTGGCACTTTGGGCACCAGTTGACAGGTGCCTTGCCGCGGTAAGCTAGCCCATTATCATAGAGCTTGAGGAAGAACCACTGCGTCCACTTGTAGTAATCCGGCTGGCAGGTGATAACCTCGCGGCTCCAGTCGTAAATGGCGCCAATGCTTTTTAGCTGGCGGCGCATATTATCCACGTTCTGCATCGTCCACTTGTAGGGGTGGATACCATGCTTGATGGCAGCGTTCTCTGCTGGCAGGCCAAAGGCATCGAAACCCATCGGGTGCAGCACATTATAGCCATGCATCCGTTTGAAGCGGGCGTGTACGTCCGAGGGCGCCATGGCGTACCAGTGTCCGATGTGCAAGTCGCCGGAGGTATAGGGGAACATGGTCAGGGCGTACCACTTTGGGATGGTGCTGTCCTCGGAGACTTCGTAGAGTTTATCTTCAGCCCACTTATGCTGCCACTTCTTTTCTATTTCTTGCGGATTATAGCTGTCTGGCATATCAACTCCCTGCGTAAATCAGCCCTAATTCTAGCACAAAGCGTGTAGTGTGCAAACTGGATTAGATTTATAGAGAAATTCCCTTAAGCCTCATTATAGGGTGGTGGGCTGGAATAGATAGATAAGATATTACTAAAATAGCAACCTCACACCTAAATCACCCTCTCCTTGTAAGGAGAGAGGGATATTTAAAAAGGGGCTTTGCCCCTAAAACACCGCCTCTAGCAATACAAACCCCCTTATAAAAGAAGCGGAAAAGGACAACGTGAGAACCTGCCGGGGATGTGTTGGGTGGGAGAAGGCGCTAAAGTGAACCGCCCGCTCTTGTTCTCTTTAAAGTTCCTATATATATCGCAAAAAGTGCAACGGACAAACCGACTATGCTAATTACAGTCGCCACAGTGTTTATAGCGGGTTTTTCATAATTCAGTATCGCCGTGCTTTCGTTCGTATAAACAAGCATAAAGCCCTGGCTGGTTGATAAAACATCTCCCTGTTCTGTTCCCCAGTAGGGGAAGTAGCTATCTTTGACTAAAACGAAGCCAGGTTCTGCATTGATCTCGATTATCTTATCATTATATTCGTATTCTGCCGGCTCGTAATCCAACCTCGATAGATATTCAGACATCACATCGCCCGCCTGTTCTAGTGCTGCAATCATCTCCTCTCCCGGTTTCTTGATACCGGTTCTATCGAGAAGCCTCCAGACTTCGACATCGCCTTTGTCGCCATGATAGAACAATTCACTGGTATAGGATATATAGGGCAGGTTGAGTCTGACGACATTGCCTTCCTGGATTACAATATCGGTGCCCTGTTCGACGTCGTTTAGCAAATAGATAGTCTTACCTTGGTATTTATCTATTTAAGATTCATCATCGGTCATTACGTATCTGAATTGTTGCTCCAGCTTGTTATCAACCTCGTTAATGTCAGTAAATACCATTTTATAGCCATCCGGAAGAATGATATTAAAGAATTCAGTCACTGTTTCTGCATCCTGAACATCGAGCAATATCGGGCTGACGCTAACGGCACGGTCGATGCTTTCATCCATCTGCCATAGCTGGCCATAGCTATTGTCGGCTATGAGCGTCATGCCGTTCGTATCCGCTGTGAGTTCCCGCGGGCAGCGAACGAATATATATCCAGCGGCGCCTTCCTGCATTAGATTCTCCCGTGTGAATTCATAATACAACCACCTTTCCTCCCACTCTAAATGGACGGTGTACTGGAAGAAATTAGGGTCGCCCTGATTATAGGGCCCATTGACACTTTCTACGTTATAGTGCCAGCCAAAGGTTACCGGGGAGTCTCCTTCGCACAGAGAACCCAGTTCAGGAGGAGTGATCAACCTGCTTTCCGTAGCCAGTTCAAGTATCTCTTCGTATTCGGGTTGGCTGTAGTTCTCCGTGTATGAAAACAGCCTGTCCAGGTGCGATTTATTCCAGGTATAGGTGGCAGGAAAGACGGATGTAATCAGGATCAGGCAGACAGCTATAGAGGCTGCTGCTATTTTTCTTCCCCCAAGATTTGACGGTATGGCATTCAATGAAAAGGCGATTAAAAGTATACTGAATAAAGGCATTGCCATACTGGCGAAGCGGAATTCATGGATAAGATCCCCCAGCCCGAAAGGAGCAAGGCGGCTAAGCCCGAATCCCAGAGCGGCGGATAATAAGGTATAGGCAATGATAAGATCCAGCTTGAAATCTTTTATTACCTTCAGGCGGATGATTATTCCGACCGCCAAAGACGTTACCGCCAGTATTATCAGGAACGGTATACCACTGCCCCAGAAATCTTCGTTTGCGGTGTGTATCGGGCTGACATAATCACGCGTAATCATGAACGGTAGCCAGTAATGGGTTGACAGCAGAGCACCGATGCCGAACACGGCGGCAAAGTATGTTAGCTGGGTTTTGACTGCGTGTTTACGATCTTCATTACGGGCTATCCATATGGCATGAAAGACAAAGACTGCCAGTATATTGAATAATGCCGGGAAGGGGTGTATCAGCACTGAGATGCCGAAAACCAGTGCCGGTATAACAACGGCTGACAACCTGCCTGTATTGCCCTCCATTACATTGCGCAGATAAAAAGCTAAAAAAATAACGGATAAGCTCCAGGCAAGCAGGTTAGGGGCTGCGCCGTATATATAGTTCACCAGCAGTGGCGTCGAGGTTTGGTAGGCAACCAGGCATAAAAAGGCAAGGTAGAACTTCAATTTGAGGAATCTCCTGGCAAAATAATAGGCGACGAAGCCGTTGGTCATTAGTGTAAGAAATAGAAGCAATTTATACGAAATTACGGCGTAGCCGGTAACATAGGTAAGCAGTGCCCCTATAAAATAGAACCCTGGTGGGTAATACTGGAAAACGGGGAAACCGTTGTACAGGTATGTGCTCCATTGCGGCCAGGAACCCTGGGTCAAAGCATTATGCAGGATGTCTATCTTAAAAATATGAGCCCGCACGTCCCCTTCGATAGGTACAGACAGGTTAAAAAGATTGGAACCGTAAATCAGAAGACCCAGCACAGCTGAAGCAAAGGCAATAACGGCAATCTCTTTTTTAGAGATCATACCGCTGACCTCATAATCCGGCACAACGGTTCTTCACTGGTTACCTGAAGACTTTTTGAGATATGCCGTGGGTAAGCTCGACGGTTTCCGGCGGTGTTTCCTGCCAGCAACCACAATAACCCTGCGCTATCTTTATACCCATACCTTTCCATATCGCTTATGATATCATCCATCACTATAATTTTGAGTGCTGTGAAATATTTGAGAAGGATTTGGATTGAACACTTCGGATGCCGTCTATATATCATCGCCATAGCAGCTAATCTGAAACCGGCTTCATTGCTATGGCTTTTTTATCGTTTTCGATAACGGAAACCAAGTTTAATCTTTGTCCACAGATATGTCAACATTAAATCCTCCCCCTCCCCTTGCAAGGGGAGGGGGATAAGGGGGCTAGGTTGTTATGAGTAGTGATATCCATATTGCTTATCTGTTCCCATCCGCCGCCGTCAAGGAAGGGGTATGCTTGCCATATACCGAGCCTAGCTGCTATGATGAAGAATGATGTTAAACCCGGCTCTGATATTGATAGGCGTCAACGTGGTAATGTTTTTCGTCACCTTGGCACCTGATTTAATTGACCATTTATCATTACTGCCAGGACAATATTTTACAGAACAGCCTTGGGGTTTAATTACCAGCATGTTTGTTCATGGCAGCTTCTATCACATATTCGCCAATATGTTTACTCTTTATTTCTTTGGCAGCTTTCTGCTACGGCTGGTTGGCGACAGGTGGTTTTGGTTAATATATCTCGCAGGGGGTATTTTAGGGGGCGTTTTCTATGTAGTACTGGCACCATTAACACCACCTATGTATCCTGCTATTGGTGCTTCGGGGGCGGTTTTCGCCCTGGCAGGTACACTAGTAATATTGGCTCCCAGGCTAAGGGTGTATATCTTCCCAATACCGGTACCATTGCAATTGTGGATAGCCGTCATCGGCGGTTTCTTGCTGATATCCTTTTTCCCAAATGTCGCCTGGCAGGCGCACCTGGGTGGTTTGCTTTTCGGGATGGCTGCCGCCTATTATATCAAGAGGCGGGGAGGAAGGCGCGTCTACTTTTAACCGTGAATGGCGGGCACCACTTTTTTACCAATTACTGTCTTCTCATCTCCTCTAACCTAACATCCCACCCTGCCCGCCCTCGGCGGGCTTTCTTGTAATATCGGA
>DUFE01000050.1 GCA_011170385.1 Dehalococcoidia bacterium
ACGCACCTGCGGCACAGGCTGCACTCCTTAATTTCCACTTTCATCCTCCCGGCAGGCGGCTGCCTTCTTTCTGAGCTCTTCGTATTTACTGGTGACGGTCTTCTGAATATGGGTAATATCGTCTTCCTTAAGGTGGCGGAACCTTCCCTGAAGCTTAAGATAGTCCTTTACCGGCAGCAGCTCCGGAAAGTCAATGCTCATACTGTACCGCCCGTCCTCGACCTCGTATAGCGGGAAGATTCCCGTCTTAACCGCAAGCCGTCCAATCCTGATGGAAAGGTCTGCCTGGAACCTCCAGCCGGTAGGGCAGACGGACAGAATATGAATATAGGCTGGTCCATCTGCTTCCAAACCCTTCTTCACTTTGTCCATCAGGTCAAATGGGTAGCTGGGACAGGCAGTGGCGACATAAGGGATGTTGTGAGCAGCGGCGATCACCGGCATATCTTTCTTCCAGGTAACCTGGCCTATACTGGCGCTGCCAGCCGGTGAGGTAGTTGTCGAGGCGCCGAAAGGGGTAGCCGAAGACCTCTGGATGCCGGTGTTCATGTATGCTTCATTGTCGAAACAGAGATAGACGAAGTTATGCCCCCTCTCCATGGCTCCGGAGAGAGCCTGAAGACCGATATCGGCAGTGCCTCCGTCACCGGCAATGGCAACGATTTTCGTTCCCTGGTCGGATATGCGGCCCTTGCGAACCATTGCCTTTAAACCGGACTCGATACCAGAAGCCACGGCAGCGGTGTTTTCGAAAAGGGTGTGAATCCAGGGGACCCGCCACGATGTATATGGGAGCTGCGAGGCTATGATTTCGATACAGCCGGTGGCATTGGCAACAATTACATTCTGACCCATCACTTTGGCAGCAAGCCTTACGGCGAGGGCTTCGGCGCAGCCAATGCAAGCGCGGTGCCCGGGGGCAAAGTACTCCTTCTTGGTTACCAGGCGGGGAACGAAAACGTTATAGTTTTTCATTATTCCCTCACCCCATATATCTCGAACTCATTCTTACTTCCTTTTTCGGTAATCTCTATGCCCCAGGCGACAATATTTTCAAAGTCGGTTATGGTGATGTCACGCCCACCAAGACCGCCGACAAAGCTAACGATCTTCGGCTTATCAGGCTGGTTGTAGAGGGCTGCTTTGATTTCAGAGCAGACCGGCCCATTAAGCCCACCGAAGGAAAGGGCTCTATCCAGGACGATCAGGGCTTTGGCTTTGGCTACCGCCTTACGAATTTCATTGAAGGGGAAGGGTCGCCACAGGCGAAGCTTTAACAGACCGACGTTCCTGCCTTCGTTACGCATCTTATCGATAGCTGTCATCGCCGTCTCGCTGAAACTTCCCATAGTCAGCAGCAGCACCTCAGCGTCATCGCTGCGGTAGTGTTCGACAGGTTTGTAGTAACGACCGAACCTATCGCCGAAATTCTGCCAGACCCCGACGATGGTATCCAGGGATTTCCTTAAGTTCATTTCCTGCGCCCACTTGGTTTCGGTGTAAATAAACGGCGGCCCGAAGTCTCCCATGGCAACCGGCTGGGAAGGGTTCAGCGGTAGCGGGTAATTGTTCACCGGCAGGAAGGGATTAATCTCTTTTTGGTCGGGGAGTATTATCGGCTCAATCACGTGGGATACATGGAATCCATCGAGGTGAACCATGATAGGCAACAGCACCTTATTGTCTTCAGCGATACGGAAAGCACATAAGATGTTATCGACCACCTCCTGGCCGTTTTCGGTAAATATCTGTATCCAGCCGGTATCACGGCAAGCCATGGCGTCTGAGTGATCTCCCCAGACGCTCAAAGGTGCCGAAAGGGCACGGTTGACAACTGCCATAACCACCGGCAGGCGCATCGAAGAGGCAACATAAAGAACCTCGTGCATAAGCTCCAGCCCCTGGCCGGCGGTGGCAGTGAATGTCCTGGCCCCGGCTGCCGACGCTCCAAGGCAGGCGCTCATAGCCGAGTGCTCTGACTCAACGGGTATGTATTCCGCATCCAGCTCTCCATTGGCGACCAGCTCGGCGAGGTGCTCTACTATGTGGGTCTGTGGGGTGATGGGATAAGCGGCGATGACATCGGCATCAGCCATTTTCACCATCTCGCCGATGGCGACAGAAACCTCCATACCCACCCTTTGTGCCATTATTCCTCCTCCTTCATGGTAATAACCATTGTCGGGCACTCACGGGCGCAGATGCCACAGCCCTTGCAGTAGTAGAGGTCGGTTTCGAAATAGCCGTCGGCGTTTTGTTTGATGCAACCTTCCGGACAGTAAATCTGGCATAGGGCGCACTTGATACATCGGCTGAAGTTATATTCCGGTCTCTGTGAGCGCCAGTCCCCGGTGCGGTACTGGCTGGCATTGCCTGCTTCGGTAACGATGCTGCCGATTTCAATATCCTTCCAGGTGATTTCGTTTTCCGCTTTAGACAATTACCTATATCTCCTTGACCATTGTATCCTGAAAAGCCTTCTGCATGGCGCTTTTGTTCTTTTCCGCCAGACGCCCGAAGCGCTTCTCCAGAGGCTGGAAAAGTGATTCAAGCTTGACTATGCCCGTGGCTCTAACCAGGGTGCCGAGCATAGTAGTGTTGACGATAGGAACGCCCAAAAGCTCGCGTGCAATACTGGTAGCGTCGATAGCGGCTATACTCCAATCGGCGCCGAGCTTTTTGATGATATTATCCAGGTTTTCGCGGGTGTTTATAACCAGTATTCCCCCGCCTTTAAGACCTGATGTCACATTAACTATGTTAATAAGACCAGAATCCAGAACCACCACGACATCCGGGCTGGCGATTCCGGCACGTATACGGATTGGTTTATCGTTGCATATTCTGTTGAAAGCTTGGACGGGGGCGCCCCTCCTTTCAGGTCCGAAGCTGGGGAAAGCCTGGGCGTATTTACCCTCGTCGATGGCCGCCTGTGCCAGTAGTTCTGCAGAAGTTACCGCCCCCTGTCCTCCCCGCCCGTGCCAGCGGATACCGATAATCTCGTCGGTTTTTATTGCTGTAACCTCCTGAAAAAGAACCGCCCCTGGAGCGACTTGAACGCTCGCACCCAGCTCCGGAGGCTGGCGCTCTATCCACCTGAGCTACAGGGGCCGATGTTTGATTTTACACTATTAGCAGGCGTCGGTGCAAGAAAATAACCAGATAAGCATTCATGTTTTTGGCTTGCTCTTGGCTGATGCCGCATCGCACCTTCGGAAAAGGGGTTTTAGCATCGCCGGCACAACCAGTACCGTTAAGATGCTTACCACTACAGCGATACCGAAGATATCGCGGCTTATGGCACCGGCTATTAGCCCGGCACCGGCGATTATCAGACCAACTTCACCGCGCGGTATCATACCGACACCAACCACCAGTCCGCCGGCGTTGGATACCTTGCCCACCAGCTTTGCCGGAACATAGCAACCGCCTATCTTGCCGATAATTGCCAGAACTACCAGCACCAGCGCTGGCACAATAACTGGCCATATAGAGACCAGATCGACCTGCATGCCGAGGTAGGCGAAGAAGAAAGGAGCCAGAAACAACATAACAGGACGGGTGCCACGTAAGATATCCTCCCTTTCCGCCGTGGAAGCAATCATAAGACCGGCGGCATAAGCGCCGACGACGGGGTGTAGGCCGACCAGTGTTACCAGATAGGACACAAGCAGACCCACGATCAAAGCTATAATTGGCATCGTGCCCGACCTTTTGAAAGGATTCAGAACAAATCTGGAGATGAATCTATGCCCGAAGACGCCGACAGCGAGCAGTGCCGCCCAGACGGCAAATCCGATGGCTCCTGTCAGGATCGAGTTAACCGGGTGAAGCTCGCCGGTTTCGGAAACGGAGACGACTATCGAAAGGATTACCAGTCCTATGATGTCATCGACGACGGCGGCAACCAGTATGATCATCCCCTCCTTGGAGTTGAGCCGACCCATATCCATAAGTATACGTACGGTAATACCGATGCTGGTGGCAGTTAGCACGGCGCCTATGAAAAGCCAGCCGACCATGCCGATATCGGGAAAGAAAAGCATGGCAGCAAAGTAGCCGAGGGCAAAAGGCAGGACGACGCCGCCGATGGCTACCATGGCGCCGGTAAAGGCATGGCTCAAGAAAGCTCTGACATCTGTTTCCAGCCCGGCTATAAAGAGAAGAGCAATAACAGCTATCTGGGAAATAATCTCCATCGGAGCGAAATTATGGATGGCTTCTCCGGTATCGGCAAATTGTCCGTTTATGGTGGCGAAATTAAGGATTATCGGGTCGTTGAGAAGTCCGCCAAGAGCAAAGGGTGAGATAATTATACCAGCCAGCAGCTCCCCGACTACGGCAGGTTGTTTTAGGTAACGCTCGGCTATCCTGCCGCCAATGGCGGCAGCAAGCAGAACCAGCCCGAAAGCCAGTATAAACTTAAAGTATATCTCGGTTTCCATGCGTATTGAGGTGCAAGAGCAGTAATAACCAAATCACTATTTAAGCTATAAGCTTAACATTATTAAAGATTAATTTGCAAAGCATGACTCCGGTTATTGTGCTCTAAGGCTACTAAAGACTGGTCGGCTCTGATTCGGCGATAAGAAAAAGGGCATCACCCTGGTGAATATGATAGCTGGACTGTGGATTGATGATCATAGCCCTGTCTACTTCGGGTAACTTGTAGACAATGTCGTTTACCAGTTGTTGTTTCAACTCTTCGGTGTAATCGGTCTCTACCCCTAAAAGTATAATGTGCTTCTGTGACAGTTCCTGCACTGCTTCGGCAAAGCTCTTGCCGGTGAGTGTATCGGGCAGAGGTCGGTCATAGCGATAGAACTCACTACCCGTATCGAAGGTGAGCAGGTCTGTCAATAGACAGGCAACGCCGTGATTTAGTGCCGAAGCGACAAGGAGGCTACCGCCCATCTGGTCGAGGCATATGATTTCATCGGCGTGAGCGTGCTCCAGATGAACACGGTTAGACGAATTCATAAGCTGGACGCAGGTGTGCACCTTACGGTTTAGAGACTCTACCGCCAATACCACCATTAGTGCTTCAGCATCGGCATCGTTAGCACCCTTGGTACAGTCGGACAGAACGATAACGCTATTGGCTCTATCCACCCCGGCGCGAATCAGGCTATCGTCTTGAGACGGGTCGCCCTTAACGAATTCAACCCGTTCATCTTCCACTGGTCTTTCGTCACTATCCGTAAGGATCACAATCCCTCTATGCTGCCTGACAGTGGCAGCAAGCAGCTCTTTGACAACCCTCTCTCCCTGAAAGTTCCAGCCGCAGATTATAGTATGATTCGAAAAATTGACCTTCTTAGCCATGCTTCCTCCCCTCCTTAAGAATTCAATAAGAGCGCTGGTGATTCTGGCGGTGATAACCGCCAGAAAGGTAACGCTGACTATTATCCCGATTACTATACTTACCTGGACAGCAAGAATCGGCGTTTCAACCTCTCCAATCTCACCAAAGAATGCTGGGAATATTTTCATAGTTGCGCTGCCAAAGCTGATATTTTCGTAGAACATAACAACTAGGGTGGCGCATATATAGATAAATATGAGTATGACTAGGATAGATAGCACCGGGCGGTGTACTATCTTCCTCCAGGAAAGCCATACAAGGTATCGTAGCTTGGATATCATACGGTGTTCCACCGAAGGGCTGACAGGTAGCTATATTTGATTATGGCTATGCTACTGCACTACAAGAGGTAAGTCAATAGGGGTAAAAAAGTAATAAGTCAAAGGATAAACATTGTCAACTAATGCCGGAGGCGAAAAGAAAGTAAAAACCGAGTAGATAAAGGATAATCAACGGCGGGCTGTACCAGCTTATTACCCTGCCAAGCTTTTTCTGCTGACGGAAACGCAGGGCTATGATAACCAGCAAGCTCATCAGGATTCCGGCTGCCGCAGTGATAACGTGAGCATCGGAAGCCGAAGTCAGGATTGCCTGCCGGGTATAGAAAACATCGGCAAGGAAGATTATCGCCATATTGAACATATTACTGCCCAGTATGTCTGCGACCGCCATATCCACCGCCCCCAGGCGCAGTGCGGTGAAGGTTACCACCAGCTCTGGAGCCGAGGTGCTTATCGCCAGAAACAGGCTGCCAACAAAGCTGGTGCCCCAGCCGGTAGCCAGCGCAATATCGTCGCCGATGAAGGATATCCATATACCGGCGCCGATAACCGCCGCGGCTGCCAGCGAGAATTTAACCCATACCATACCGAGAGATGTATCTCGGTATTGCTCTGGTTTTTCTGGTTGAGATGAGGAATTTGTCTTTTTCTCAATAACGAATATCCTTCGTATTAAATACAGGTATAATAGCAGAATTATGATGCTTGCGATGCCCAGCCAGCCCAGGGAGATGCCGGAAAGGGCATCGCCGGTAAGTATGCCGGTGGCAGCAATCGCGGTGAGCAGTACGGCGCCGATGGCAAGAAGGATATGCCGGCTGCTGACCGTACTCAAGATAGGGGTGAAGGGGTGGCACGCGTCTATGAAAGCCAGAATCGCTAGGTTGAAAAGATTGCTACCGAAAAGGGTTCCCAGCGACAGGTCAGCTGAGCCGACCAGAGCCGACGAGCTGACGCTGGTGGCTATCTCGGGAACGGAGGTGATAGCCGACAGCAGGACCAGACCGATCCACAAGCCGCTTAAGCCGGTCTTATGGGCGATGGTATCGCCGTAGCGCGCCAGCTTGGTGCCGGCGAACAGGATGATCACCAGACAGAACAGAAAATTGAGCCAGACCAAAGATAGCAGCCCCCGTATAAAGAATACTTTAAGCTGAAAGGATACAATAAGAAGGGCTAAATTGCAAAGTATTGATAATATTATAGATATATGGATGGTCTGGTATTGTTTAGATTTACGGATATTCGAAGCTGGTGGTTGCGTCGTTGACATTCACCGTGTAGGTTTTGCCGGAGGTGAAATCACTGCCCAAGGGAACGTTCTCTTCGAAGAAGCCGTAGATCTGGGCGCATACCGCATCCCTGGGCCTCTGTGTGGTTACTGTAATGTCTATTATATTATCGCTGCGGTGCGTTTCTATATCGTGAAAGGTGGTGCAACTGTCTCTAAGTCCGCCCTTGATGTAGATAAATATCTGCTCCGGGTATGACTCGGCGATATTGACCTGGACATCGTGAATCGGCGCCAGCTCGATTATAATCTCCTGCCGTCCGTCTTTGCAGTTGCATGAGGTGGTGACGGCGATAAAAAGCGTAACCAGAGCTAAAAGAACTGCCGTTGTTTTCAATCTGCTGTCGAACATACATATATTATAACGCAGATAGCAATGGATGGTTAGCTGCATTCACCGCAGTGTCAAATGATTGCATAGAAAGTAGTATTGCCAAAAAAGGATAATGCTTCTAGAATAATAAGGTGTTAACTAAATACGGAGGTAGGTATATATATGGCGAAAAAGCTAGGTAAGGTGAGAAAACCGTCAGCGAAGATATTCGAGAAGGGACGAAAGCTGTTGTTTCTGCCCCTTGTTTTTTCTACGGAGGAACCGGAGCCTGAGCTTACAAAGAGGCTGGACGAATACTGGAAACAGGCACGATTACAAATAGAGAAGCTGGAAGCCGGTCTGGCGAAAGTAAGTAAAATTTACCACGAGCTGGTATCGGACGCAGAGAAAGAAGGCGTAAAAGCCATGGAGGAGATGGATACCGGCAGTAAAGATATAGTTAAAGGTTACATCCAAAGGGGAGCCGAGTTTTACCCGGTTGAGGAAAGAAGCCTGTTGAGTGAGTTTATAGATTGGAACCGGTGCCTTTCGATAGGTTTGTTAAGTCGCAGGGCGCTCGAACAGGTGGAACAGGCCTACAACGATGTTCAGTGCAGGAGGCAGGAACGGATCGCAAAGATAGTGAACGAAACGCTCAAAGGTGATGAGGTCGGTATGCTGGTGATGAGGGAGGGTTGCGATATCCAGTTTCCACCAGACATACAGGTGTTTTTCATCTCCCCGCCGGCACTCGATGAAGTAAAGAAGTGGTTTGCGGAAAATAGGTATGCCTACGGGCAGTAATTAATGACAATATTATAAGAGGTCGGTATAAAAATGGCGAAAAAGCTGGGTAAAGTAAAAAAACCATCGGTGAAGAAGTTCGAGAAGGGACGAAAGCTGTTCTTTTTACCGCTAGTATTTACAATGGAGAAAGCAGACACAGAATTTAAAGAAATACTGGATAGATACTGGCGGCAATCCAGGGAACAGATAAACAACCTGGAGGAGAAGCTGACTCAGGTAAAAAGGGTATATCACGAATGGGTTGCCGATAGCGGCGAGCAGGCAGTCAAAGCGATAGATGAATTAACCGCCGGCAGCAAAGATATCGTTAAGGAATGCCTGGAGCGGCATGCTGAAATCCAACCGATTGAAGGTAGAGACCTGCTGAATGAACATATAGACTGTAGCCGGTGCCTGTCACTGGGGCTTTTAAGCAGGAAGATCTTTACACAGATTTACCAGTTTTATAGCGAGGTTCAGAAAAAAAGGCAGGAGAGGGTTGCCGAAATAATAAACGAAACACTCAAAGACGATGAAGTCGGCTTACTGGTGATGGGGGAGGGGCATCAGGTTCAGTTCCCGCCGGATATACAGGTATTTTACATCGCCCCACCGGCGCTTGATGAAATAAGGCGATACCTGCGGGAGAAAAGCTCCCAGTCAAAAGAGACTACAGATAAAGGGTAGACGGTAGCATACTTCGTTTATTATCCCATCGGGAAGCCGGGCGTACGCTGGTATAAGCCCATTATTCTACCACTATCCAGAATATGCCCTTCCATCGCCTTGAGTAACTGATCCCTGGAAGCACCCGTTTTGAGGTTCGGTTTTATATCCAGTGCGTAAATAGTAAAGTAGTAGCGGTGACGGCTGCCTGCCGGAGGGTAAGGACCGTAGTAGCCGATGCCTCCAGCGCTGTTTCTCCCCTGGAGAGACCCATCAGGAAGACAGGGCTCGCAGGCGACAGCTTCAAGTAATCCGGTGCTATCGGCGGGCATGTTGAACATAACCCAGTGAGTGAATGTACCGCTGGGGGCATCCGGGTCGTCCATAATGAGGGCTAAGGATACGGTATTATCTGGGATGTTACTCCATTCGAGGCGTGGTGATATATTATCGCCGTCGCCGGTGAACCTTGGAGGTATTGACTTTCCTTTGTCGAACTCCGGGCTGGATACAAATATTGACATTTCGCACCTCCGCTATTATTGATTTATTCTGCTGTCAACTTACACTTCCTTTATGACAGGTGATCGAATAGCCGGCGGAGGCTCTGTATCTTGGGTTCGTTTATATCCTCGTTGAAGTGGTTGCCCCGGTCAATTAAGACGCCGCGCATACCCGCTTGACCGGCTCCAATAACATCAATCTGGTACTGATCGCCGACATATACCGCTTCATCAGGCTGGACGCCGCCCTGTCTGGCTGCCTCCCTGAATATCTCCGGCTGCGGCTTATTATAACCCGACTCGAGCGATGTGACCACCACCTTGAGTAAAGGTAGTAACCCCAGCTTCTTCAGTAGACCGGTTATGTCCTTGTCCACATTTGATATAAGACCAAGAAGCAAACCCTTATCCTTGAGATCGGTCAGGGTGGGTAGGACATCGTCGAAGAGAACCGGCTCGAACTTTATAAGGCTCATTTTGCCCAGTACAAAGCCGATAAGCTCTCTGGTAGGCGCTATGCCTGCTTCCTTGAGCGCTATCGTCTGATATTGTCCCCAGAGAGCTTTTTTTTCATCATCACTTCGCTTTCCGATGGGCAAGCGGGAATGCTCCCGGTAAACAAATTCATCAGCGGCGTTAATAGGATGGAGTAGCTTATCCGGTGTTATATCAATACCGAATTCGTTAAGCAATTCAGCCATAATTTTTTCACGTGGCGGCTCATAGCTGATGAGGGTATGGTAGAGGTCGAAAAAGACGGCTTTAATCATAGTAAGCTCCCGAACATTAAGATACAACGTCATTTTACCCAAAAGCATTTGCTGATGCAAAGGGGGGCTGAAAGACGGTGCTAAATTGACTTGGGTATTGGGGTGTTGCTATTATTGAAGTGATGGAATCGAGATTGTCACTATTTCCTTTGAATACGGAGGCAACCCAGAAGGGGCACCTTGTAATCGGTGGCTGTGATACCGTGGAGCTGGCTGCCGAATACGGCACGCCGCTATATGTATACGATGAATTGACACTGCGCAACTGTTGTCGGGAGTTCAGAAACGAATTCGGTCAACGCTATGCAGACACCACCGTACTATATGCCAGCAAAGCTTTTCTCAATAAGGCTATAGCGAACCTGTTAAAAGAGGAGGGTGTGGGGCTGGACGTGGTATCCGCCGGAGAACTGTATATCGCCAAATCGGTGGAGTTTCCGATGGATATGGTCTACCTGCACGGTAATAACAAGTCGGTCGAAGAGCTGAAGATGGCTCTCAAGCACCATATCGCGCGGATCGTTGTCGATAGCTACGATGAGCTGAGGACTCTTGCCGCCATGGCTGAAGAGGGAGGGCATATACCCGATATTTTACTGCGTATAACCCCGGGTGTGGATGCACATACCCACAGCCATATAACCACCGGTGTTACCGGCAGTAAGTTCGGCTTTCCCATATTCGATGCCGACGAGGCGGTTGACCGGGCGATGTCTGCACCCAGCTTAAACCTCATCGGGCTTCACTTCCATATAGGTTCACTGATATCGGATGTACAACCATATAAAGAGGCCATCGATACGGTGCTCGATTTTGCCGCCGGAATGAGAGATCAACACGGCTTAGAGCTTGAAGAGCTTGATATAGGAGGAGGTTTCTCGGTGCCGTACACCATGGAGGATAAGGTTCCTGAGGTATCCGTCTACGCCGAGGTTATCGTCTCCCGCGTTATAAGAAAGTGCAAGCAGCTGGACCTACCGCTGCCGATGCTGACGATAGAGCCAGGCAGAGCCATAGCCGCCCGCGCCGGAGTGGCTCTTTATCAGGCGGGAGTTATAAAAAACGTACCGGGTTTAAGGAAGTATGTTTCGTTAGATGGCGGTATGGCGGATAACATCCGTCCCGCTTTATACGATGCTAAATATGTGGCAACGGTAGCGAACAGGATGCAGGAAGGAGACACAGATAAGGTTACCATCGCCGGCAGATTTTGCGAATCGGGAGATATACTGGTCAGGGATATAGAATTACCGCCTGTGATGGCGGGCGACATCATCGCTATCCCGGGCTGCGGCGCCTACTGTCTGCCGTTAGCCAGCAACTATAACGCCTCGCTGAAGCCGGCTGTTGTTATGGTTACCGGAGGTAAGGCAAGGCTTATCCGACGCCGAGAGACTCTTAAAGACCTTATCGCTGACGACCTGCTTTAGGCTATAATTCGAGGAAGCATGTAAATATGTGGCGGGTAATCGGGCAGGAAAGGGCCGTTACGATGCTCCAGCAGAGCCTGGAGAAGGGAAACATGGCGCATGCCTACCTTTTTACAGGGCCTCGATGCGTCGGTAAGACGACGCTGGCGCTGGAGTTGGCTAAAGCGTTGAATTGCGAGGCAGACGAGCCGCCCTGCGGCGAGTGCGGCTCCTGCCGGAAGATAGACCGAAGGCAGCATGCCGATGTACAGGTTATCGGCTTGAACTCGGATAATGACGCCAACGAAGAAAAACAGCAGACCGAAATAAGCATAGAACGGATAAGGCGGCTACAGCACTCGGCGAGCCTGCCGCCCTTCGAGGGCAGATGCCGCGTATTTATAATAGACGGCGCAGAATTCCTGTCCATAGAGGCGGCGAACTGCCTGCTCAAGACACTGGAGGAGCCGGAGGAGAAGGTGGTGTTTGTTATGCTGACTGCTAAAAGGAGCTTTATACCGGAAACGGTGATATCCCGCTGTCAGTGGCTTAAGCTGGCTCCGGTATCGGCTTGGGAGATAGAAAAGGAATTGAATGAAAGGTGGGGCGTCGAACCGCAAAAAGCCAGGTTGCTAGCGAGATTATGTCGTGGCTGCATCGGCTGGGCGATATCGGCGG
>DUFE01000051.1 GCA_011170385.1 Dehalococcoidia bacterium
AAGAAAATCGTACTGCCTTTATCCCCCTTCCCCAGGGCGGGATGGGCGGGAAGAAAGAGATAAGGAAGTGGCAGGGCGGCTTAATCCAGATCACCCTTCTATTCCCGCCCGTCGCCCTAAAGGAAGGGGCGTCTAATACGTTATCAAACTAAGTAGATGATAGCGATGCCGCCGACTATCATAGCGGTGGCGATTAGCCTGATCGCTAAAACCCCTTTGCTAGTGCGCCCTTCCATAAGAGAACCGGGCAGAAAGCGGTTGACCACCAGCGCCAGTATCAAGACGAATATCGGGCGGCTGCTAGAGATGGTAGATACCAGAGATACCGGACCCGTATCCATCGCCCAGAAAATGAGCACGATTCCCACCATCGCCAGCGTCTCGTTGAGCGCTATCATCACCAGGGCGGGGTTGCGCCACGGCATATTTTTAATATTTCTTATAACACTGGAACGCAATGAAACCAGCAGGAAAAGCCCCGCCATACAGAAGGAGCTTATCCAGTATATATTCCAGGATGAGATATACTCCAGAGCATATTTACTGGAGATATCTGCCGCCGCTATCATCAGGCTGGCACCTGTTAGAAATAGGAACGGCTTACCTGGCCGGATGGTCTGCCTGCCGGTGCCGCGTTTGACCGATACGATTAACGCTCCGGCGACGACGATAATTATAGCCAGCCACTGTAGATATCTCAGCTCCTCTCCCAGCAACGGCACCGCCATGATGGCGACGAACACCGGATAGGTGTGGAACAGCGGGCTTGCCCACGATACCTCCTCAGTTTTCAGGATATAAAGCAGGATACACAGCGCCGCAGACCGCAGCAAGCCGGAGACTACCGCCACCATCAACGGCAGGCTGCTAATACCTTCCGGTAGCGGGAAAAGAAAGAAGGTGATTATGCTATAGAACAGTATAATTATGCTAACCGGCAGCAGGTAAGCCTGTAAGCCGGGCATCCGCCGGGAGATGAGGTAGCTATCGATGATGTGCACCAGCCCAAGAGCGATAGTGCCCAGTATAGCTATACTTACCCAGTCGATTGCCATAGACGTATCCCTTACACTGTATAAACAGAAACCAGTTTACACCAAAACGGCTGCGGAACTAAACCTTGACTGCCGTGTTATTAGTGGCTAGACTTCAGGGTATGAAGATTATCGGTATCACAGGTGGCATTGGCAGCGGGAAGAGCACCGTCGCCGGTTTTCTGGCTGAAATGGGTGCGGTCGTTATAGATGCCGACGATATCGGACACGAGATTCTTGAGAAGGACGGCGAAGCCCGTCGCCAGGTAATAGACACCTTCGGGCAGAGCATTGTCGCCCATGATGGCAGTGTTGACCGCAAGAAACTGGGTGATTTCGTTTTCGGCAATAACGAAGCGCTTCTTCGTCTGAATGAGATTATGCATCCTGAGATCGATAAGGTGGTGGAAGTCAGACTAAAAGAGTACCGGCGTCAGGGGGTGGATAGGGTTGTCATTGAGGCACCGCTTCTGATTGAAGCCGGCTGGGGTAAGAAGGTTGACCAGGTCTGGGTTACTACCGCCCCCCAAGCCGTTATTCTGGAAAGGCTGGGTAAGAAGGGAATACCCCCTGCCGAGGCTATGGCGCGCATCTATTCGCAGATGGCGGATGAGGAACGGAAAAAGTATGCCGACACGGTTATAAATACCGATTGCAGTCTCGAAGAGCTTAAGGAGAAGGCCAGCAGGCTCTGGCGGCAGGAATGATTTGACACTCTTAAATTGTTACTGATAGAATATATTGTTTCATTGATGGAGGTCTGTAATTTACGCTGTTATTGAAAGCGGAGGAAAGCAATATATGGTAGCGCCCGGTCAGACTGTTGATGTTGATCGTCTGGGCGTAGCTGAGGGTGATACAGTCGAGCTGGACAGGGTATTGCTTATCGCCGATGGTGATAACGTAATAGTGGGCAAACCGGTGGTTCCCGGAGCTACGGTAATTGCTACCGCCAGGGGGGAGAACAAGGGCGATAAGATTATCGTCTTCAAGTATAAGCCCAAGGTGCGTTACCGCAAGAAGACGGGACACCGCCAGATTTATACTAGGCTATCCATCGATAAGATAAACCAGCCGGGAGTAGAGGTAGAGAAGCCGAAGAAAACCCGGCGGAGCAAGAAAGAGGTAACCGAAAGTGGCGCATAAGAAGGGCGGCGGCTCGACGCGAAACGGACGCGATAGCAAACCCAAACAGCTCGGGGTAAAGAGATACGCCGGGCAGAGGGTGAACGCAGGAACTATTCTGGTACGGCAGCGGGGTACAAGTATTCACCCAGGAGACAATGTCGGCATTGGCAGAGACCATACCCTGTTCGCCCTTATCGACGGATTTGTCAGATTCGAACCGAAAGACAAGAATAGGAGGCAGGTCAGCATCTGTGCTGACTGAAGGCAGTGAAGGAGGATATCCATCCCAAGTACTACAGCGACGCTAGCGTGGTATGCTCCTGCGGCAACACGTTCACCATCGGCTCGACCAAAAAGACGATGAAGGTAGAGTTGTGTAGCGCCTGCCATCCGCTCTATACAGGCGAGCGCCGGATGGTAGATACCGCCGGACGCGTGGAGCGGTTCAAGCAGCGCTATAAGATAAAGGATTAAACGGTTTCGGTTGGTAAAAAGCTGGGGGCGGGCTTGACTGACCGCTCCTTTTTTGTTGAGGATTTTCTAATTATGGCAGGTAGGTTTCACTATGGCGGGCAGGCGGTTATGGAGGGAGTGATGATGCGCGGGCAGAAGACCATTGCTACTGCCGTGCGCCGCCCCAACGGCGAGGTTACTGTCCAGAACAAGCCGCTGTCCTCTCTTTATACCGGCTGGGTACGAAAAGCCCC
>DUFE01000052.1 GCA_011170385.1 Dehalococcoidia bacterium
ACCTGGGGGTGGTGACCATAAATGAGCATAGTGGTCTTTACGCCATAAATGGTGGGGGAGGGGTTGTGGAATATGCTGTTAAGATGCGACGCCTGCCGCAAGAACTTATGATGGATACCCTGCTGGCTGAAAACAGGGTGTCGCCGGAGATGATAGCCCGCATGGCGGAAAAAGTGGCGGCTTTTCACAAGCAGGCGGAGACCGGCAGGGAAATCAACGAATACGGTGGGCTGGAGACAATCGTCCAAAACACCGAGGAGAACTTCAGCCAGACGGAGAAATATTTCGACCGGGCTATATCACAGCGCCAATATCAGGGGATCGTGGATTATACCCGTGGCTTTATCAGGGATAACGCCGCTACGTTTAAGAAACGGGTACAGGATGGCTATATAAGGGACTGCCATGGAGACCTTCATGCGGCACATATCTGCTTCAGGGACGGCATCTGCATCTACGACTGCATCGAGTTCAACGACCGCTTCCGCTACGGCGATGTCGCCTCGGAGGTTGCTTTTCTGGTGATGGATTTAGACCACCACAGGCGTGCCGACTTGAGCCGCAACTTTGTCGATAGTTATATAGCTTCTAGCCGGGACGAAGGTTTGAAAGAGCTGCTTAACTTCTACAAGTGCTACCGCGCCTATGTACGGGGTAAGGTCGCCTGTTTCAAACTGGACGACTCTTATATCGGCGAAGAGGAAAGGGCTAAAACCCTTGAAGACGCCACCGGCTACTTCGATCTGGCTTATGCCTATGGCCTGTCTGAACCGATGCTGTTTATCACCAGCGGGCTGGTGGGCAGCGGTAAGTCCGTGCTGGCGCAGTCTTTAGCCGGCAGGCTGGGGCTGGTGGTGATATCGTCAGACGTTACCCGAAAGAGGCTGGCATCCGTACAAGAAACCGAACATCGCTTCGAAGAGTTCGATACCGGCATCTACACCCCAGAGTTCTCCAGAAAAACTTACGACGCGATGTTCATTGAAGCCAGAGGTATATTAAGCGAAGGCGGCTCGGTGATTATCGACGCCTCTTTTATAAAATCCGGCGAGCGCCAGCGGGCGAGGCAGCTGGCGGGTGAGACCGGCGCTCGTTTCTTCGTTCTGGAGTGCAATCTGGAAGAGGGGCTAGCCCGCAATCGTCTGGAGCAGCGCTTGAAGGAAGGCTCGGTTTCGGATGGGCGCTGGGAGGTATACCTAAAACAGAAAGAGAGATACCAGCCGCCGTTGGAAGTATCACCTGATAAACGTGTTATAATAGATAGCTCGCAATCGGTTGATATAATCGTGCGGCAGGTGATGGATACGGTAATGAGGTAGACATAAGGGTTGCAATCCCTTCTGGTTAATTTTTTCACATCTCTTTAGTAAGGAGAAGTGGATAAAGGGGGAGAGGTTGAATAAAAACCGGTATGACGTTAAAGACATATCATTAGCCGAAGTAGGTAGGAAGCGCATCGAATGGGCTGGCAGAGAGATGCCGGTGCTGAAGCTGATAGGCCAGCGCTTCGCCACCGAGAAGCCGCTCAGAGGTATCCGTATATCGGCATGCCTGCACGTTACCACGGAAACGGCTAACCTGATGCTTGCCCTTAAGGAAGGTGGCGCCGATACCGTACTGTGTGCCTCCAATCCTTTGAGCACACAGGACGATGCCGCAGCTGCTCTGGTGGAATACGGCATCCCGACCCACGCCATCAAGGGTGAGGATGATAAAACCTACTACAGGCACATAAGCACTGCCCTGGACCACCGACCGCAACTCACCGTGGACGATGGTGCCGATTTAGTAACCACCTTCCACACCGGGCGGCAAGACCTGATTGAGAATGTCATCGGCGGCACTGAGGAGACCACCACCGGCGTTATCCGGCTGCGCAGCCTGGAGAAAAACGGCATACTTAAATACCCTCTGATTGCCGTCAACGATGCCCAGACCAAGCACCTGTTTGATAACCGCTATGGCACCGGGCAGAGTACTTTGGATGGTATAACCAGAGCCACCAATATCCTCTGGGCGGGCAAGAAGGTGGTTGTCGGAGGTTACGGCTGGTGTGGGCGCGGTGTCGCCATGAGAGCCAAAGGTATGGGCTCACAGGTTATAGTTATCGAAGTTGATCCTCTACGGGCGCTTGAGGCGGTTATGGACGGGTTCCAGGTGATGCCGGTGGCGGAGGCGGCACGCGTTGGCGATATATTCGTTACCGTTACCGGCGATAAGCACGTCATCGGCAAAGAGCACATGGCGGCGATGAAGGACGGAGCCATTCTCGCCAACAGCGGGCACTTCAACGTGGAGATAGACATCCCGGCTTTGGAGGAACTATCCAGGAGCAAGCGACGGGTACGCCCCTTTGTCGATGAATATACCTTGAAAGATGGGAGGCGACTTTTCCTGTTAGGCGAGGGAAGGCTGATAAACCTGGCAGCTGCCGAGGGTCACCCGGCAAGCGTGATGGATATGAGCTTCGCCAATCAGGCATTATGCCTGGAGTATATGGTAAAGAACCGTAGTAAGCTGTCGGCAAAGGTCTTCTACGTGCCGGAGGAGGTCGATAAGCAGGTCGCCCGCCTCAAACTGGAGTCTATGGGTGTTAAGATAGATAACCTGACAGCGGAGCAAGAGAAATACCTGAGCAGCTGGGAAGAAGGGACATAGAAAGGAGAATAGATGAGTAACAGCTTTGAAAGCTCCCCGAACTATATGTTCACCTCGGAATCGGTTACCGACGGGCACCCGGATAAGATGTGCGACCAGATATCAGACGCCATCCTGGATGCCATTCTAAAGCAAGACCCGTACGGCAGGGTAGCCTGCGAGGTAGCTACCAACACCGGGCTGGTAATGGTTCTCGGAGAGATCAGCACCAGGTGTTATGTTGATATCCCCCGCATTGTACGGGACACGGTGCGTGACATCGGCTATACCAGACCCGAATACGGCTTTGATTGCCATTCCTGCGGAGTGATGGTCTCCATCACCGAGCAGTCCGCTGATATAGACCTGGGGGTCAGCAAATCGGTGGAAGCCAAGGCAAGCCAGGCTGCTGATGATCTGGATACCGTCGGCGCCGGCGATCAGGGAATGATGGTTGGCTACGCCTGTAAAGAAACGCCGGAGCTGATGCCTCTGCCCATATCACTGGCGCATAAACTGTGCCTCCGGCTGGCTGAGGTGAGAAAGGACGGGACACTGCCATACCTAAGACCGGACGGCAAATCACAGGTGACGGTGGAATATAAAAACGGCACGCCGAAGCGGGTCGACAGCGTGGTTATCGGCGCACAGCACGATCCCAGCGTCAGCCATGACCGCATCAAGCAGGATATTATAAAGCACGTGATCAGGGAAGTCATTCCCGCGGGGATGATAGACGATAATACCAGGTACTATGTCAACGCCACTGGCAGGTTCGTCATCGGCGGACCTGTCTCTGATACAGGCTTCACCGGGCGGAAAATCATAGTCGATACCTATGGCGGAGTTGCCCGTCATGGCGGCGGCGCCTTCTCCGGCAAAGATCCCACCAAGGTGGACCGCTCCGCCAGCTATATGGCGCGCTACATTGCCAAGAATCTGGTTGCCGCCGGCATTGCTGACAGGCTGGAGATACAGATCGCCTATGTTATCGGTGTTGCCCACCCGCTATCCGTTTCCGTGGAGACCTTCGGCACCGGCAAGATAGATACCCAGCAAATTAAAGGACTGATTAAGAAACACTTTGACCTCCGCCCGGCGGCTATCATCAAGGCCCTCAATCTCCGCCGCCCGATATTCAAACAGACCGCCGTTTACGGGCACTTCGGCAGGACGGATATAGACTTGCCTTGGGAAAAGACGGATAAAGCCGATATCCTGCGAAAAGAGGCAGGACTATAGTAAAAAGGGGGAGTTTGAGGGGCGAAGCCCCTCAACAAATCACTTCCCCTTCCCCTTGTAAGGGGAAGGGGATAAAGGGGATAGGGTTGGTAAAAAATACCACTAAACTATATTATCTATACCCACCCGACGCCATTCAAGGAAGGTGGATAAAGGGGTTGTTATGGAAGTAAACGAAGTTGGGAGAATTGGCCACTACACCCCTACCTACATAGCTTTATCTTCCCACCCAGCCCGCCCTTGGCAAGTGGGATTAGATATAAAGAACCATCCACCGCCCTCGGAGAAACAGGAGACGCCGTCCTTTAAAGAAAATGACAGGCAATAAACCTATAAAGTTCGGTACTGACGGCTGGCGAGGCATCATCGCCGAAGACTTCACCTTCGATAACGTCCGCCTCTGTTCACAGGCAGTTGCTAAATACCTCAAAGACAGCGGGCTGGCGCAAAAAGGACTGGTTATCGGCTACGACACCCGTTTCGCCTCCGAGTACTTTGCCATAGCCGCCGCCGAGGTAATCTGTGGTAACGGCATAAAGGTATATCTCTGCGATGAGACCACTCCCACGCCCGTCGTCAGCTACGGCGTCATCGCCAAAGAAGCCGGCGGTGGCATCGTTATAACCGCCAGCCATAACCCAGCGCAGTGGAACGGCTTAAAGTACAAGTCTTCAGATGGCGCCAGCGCTCCGACGGAGGTCATCGCCGAACTGGAGAAGAATATCACTGCTATCACTGAAAAGGGTAAGATAAGCCGTATTTTGCTACCAGAAGCACGGAAAAGAGGGCTTCTGGAGGGTATAGACCCGGCGCCGATTTATATGGAGCAGATAAAGAAACTGGTTGACCTCGACGTGCTAAGAAAAGCCGGGCTGAAGATAGCCGTTGATTCGATGTACGGCGCTGGTATCGGCTACTTTAAGATGCTTCTAGGCGGCGACACCACCAGTGTTATTGAGATAAACGGCGAGCGCAACCCCGCCTTCCCCGGCATGAAGCAGCCGGAGCCGGTTGCCATCAATCTCGATGGGCTGTCGGAAAAAGTCAGGGAAGAGAAGACAGACGTCGGCATTGCCACCGACGGCGATTCAGACCGCATCGGCATCATGGATGAAAACGGCAGTTTCCTGACCCAGCTGCAGGTGTTCGCCCTGATAGCGCTGTATCTGCTGGAGGTGCGCGGTGAGCGCGGCGCCATTGTCAAGACGATAACCAGAACAAATATGCTTTACCGCCTGGGCGAGATATTCGATGTACCGGTATATGAAACGCCGGTTGGCTTTAAGTATATCGCCCCTATAATGCTGGAACGGGATGCCCTCGTCGGAGGGGAGGAAAGTGGTGGTTATGGCTATCGCGGGCACGTCCCGGAGCGTGATGCCATACTATCGGGCCTCTATTTTCTCGACTTTATGACAAAGACGGGCAAGACCCCATCGCAGTTGCTTGATTACCTCTACAGCAAGGTCGGCCCCCATCACTACAGCCGCGTGGATGTCGAGTTTGCCGAAGAACAGAAAGGGCAGATTATCAGCCGTGTCCAGGATAGCTCTCCGAAGATGCTCGGCGGGGTGAAAGTAGTTGAAAAAAGCACTCTCGACGGGTTTCGCTTTACTCTGAAAGACTCGTCATGGCTGCTCATCCGCTTCTCCGGCACCGAGCCGCTGCTGCGTATCTACAGCGAGAGCGATAGCAAGCAACGCGCCGGGGAGCTACTAGAGCTGGGCAAGGATATAGCCGGCGTCTAGGTGTAACAAAAAGGCTGCAAAGCCGGTAGACCTTGCAGCCATTCTTTGAGCCTTATTTAATTCTAGCGCTTAGTGTACTGCGGTGCCTTTCGGGCGCGCTTGAGACCAGGCTTCTTCCGCTCTTTAGCCCGCGAATCGCGGGTTAGCAGCCCTTCTTGTCGCAGCAGGGGTTTGTATTTCTCGTCTTCCTGCAGCAGGGCTCGAGCGATACCATGGGCAGTGGCATCGCACTGACCTGCTATACCGCCGCCGGCTACCTTGACCAGCACATCGTATTTACCGACAGTCTCGGTTACCTCCAGCGGTTTCATTATGATCTGGCGGTGAGAGATGAAGGTGAACCGCTCTTCGTAGGGTATTCCGTTTATTATAATGGTCCCGCTGCCGGGCATTATCCTTACCTGTGCCACTGCCTCCTTGCGTTTCCCAGTGCCATGAGAATAGGTTTTCTTTTTCAAAATAGCCTCACCGAATCAACCGATTATTTGTTTGCTTCCGTCTGCGCCAGGTGGGGATGGGAGTTCCCGGCATATACTTTGAGCTTCTTTATTATGCTGTTCCCCAGGCGGTTCTTGGGCAGCATACCTTTAACGGCGTGCTCGATTACCCAGGCGGGTTTGCTCTTTAACATATCTTCCAGTGGGATGCTCCTGAAGCCACCGGGATACCCGGAGTGCCGTCTGTATAGCTTCTGCTCCGGTTTTTTCCCGCTGACATGCACCTTTTCGGCATTGATGATAATGACGTAATCACCGGTATCCAGGTGGCGGCAGAACATCGGTTTGTCCTTGCCCATAAGCAGGCGGGCAGCCTCTGTAGCCAACTTGCCCAGAACCTTATCCGTGGCATCGATAACGTGCCACTTGTGCTCTATCTCCGAAACCTTGACCGTGTAGGTCTTCACTTATTCTGTTCCTTA
>DUFE01000053.1 GCA_011170385.1 Dehalococcoidia bacterium
CCGCAACAAGACGGTACGCCACCGCCAGCCGATACACATCACCAAGCAGGTAGACCATACCATAATCGAAGCCGCCCTGCAGTATAACGACGGTTTTAACGACAACACAATGAGCTTCGCCAACTGCGTCAACACCATAGACGGCGGCACTCACCTGACCGGCTTCCGCTCGGCGCTGACGCGGGTGCTCAACGACTACGGCCACAAGAACAAGCTCATCAAGGAGGGCGAGCCCAACCTGATCGGCGACGACGCCAGGGAAGGGCTAACCGCCGTCATCAGCGTCAAGCTGTCCGAACCCCAGTTCGAGGGGCAGACCAAGGGCAAGCTGGGCAACATCGAGATCAAGACGATGGTAGAGAGCGTCATCGTGGAAGATCTCTCCCTATATCTCGAAGAGCACCCGGACGACGCTAGGAAAATCATAGAGAAATGCCTCACCTCGGCCAAGGCCAGGGAAGCCGCCCGAAAAGCGCGGGACCTGATTATCCGCAAGAGTAGCCTTGATACCGGAACGCTGCCCGGCAAGCTGGCCGACTGCTCGGAGAAAGACCCCACCCACTGCGAGCTGTACCTGGTGGAGGGACCCTCCGCCGGCGGCTCGGCGAAGGAGGGGCGTAACCGTCGCTTCCAGGCGATCTTGCCGCTGCGGGGTAAGATTCTCAACGTTGAGAAGGCTTCGCCAGATAAGATGCTTTCCCACGAGGAAATTCGATCTATCATCACTGCGCTGGGAGCCGGCATTGACGAGGAGTTGGATCTCGCCAGACTGCGTTACCATCGCGTTATCCTGATGACCGACGCTGATGTCGATGGTTCCCACATCCGCACACTGTTGCTCACCTTCTTCTTCCGCCATATGCCGGAGCTGATAAACAAGGGGCATCTTTACATCGCCCAGCCGCCGCTGTACAGCATTAGGACAGGCAAGAGCAGGCAATGGGTGTACTCTGACCAGGAAAAGGAAGAGGTGCTCGCCAAGCTGAGAGGCAAAGAGGGCAAGAAAGTGGAAATCCAGCGTTATAAGGGCCTGGGAGAGATGAGCGCCGAGCAACTATGGGAAACGACCATGAATCCCACCACCCGCACCCTGCTTTCGGTAAGTATTGAAGACGCCTCCAAGGCGGACAGCATATTCAACGTGCTGATGGGGGGTGAGGTGCCGCCCCGCAAAGCCTTCATCCAGACCCATGCCAAGAGCGTCAAGAATCTGGACATCTAACCCCGGTACAATCCCTTCTCTCTAATATACCTCTCCACCGCTTCGGGAACCAGGCGGCTTATGGGAAGCCCTCGCCGCACCCGCTGCCGTATTATCGAGGCGCTTACGTCTATCTGCGGCTTGTCCAGCATAACCACCCGCTGCGATATGCCCGGAATCGCTCCTTCCAAGGCATCGAGGTCGGGAACCGGGCAGCCGACGCGGGGCACAGCCACCAGGCGGCACATCGAGACCAGGCATTCCGGCTGGCGCCATCCGGGAAGCTCGGTAAGTTTATCCCAGCCGACTATAAAGTATAATTCATCTTCGCCACTGGATTGACGTCTCAGTTCAGCGATGGTATCTACGGTGTAGGTCGGTCCTTCCCTTTTAATCTCCATATCAGACAGTTCCAACCCGGGCTTGCCGGCAATAGCCAACCTCACCATCTCCAAGCGGTACTCTGCCGGCAGGATTCCGACATCGGCTTTGAACCAGGGTTGCCCGGTGGGGATAAAGAGTACCTCCGCCAGCCCCAGACGCGCCTTAACCTCGTCCGCTACCGCCAGATGGCCGATGTGGACAGGGTCAAACGTCCCTCCCAGAACACCGATTTTCATACTATTACCACCTCCACTCCAGGCTGCCGCAGCGCACCCTGTCGCCCGCTTTTATGCCGGCTTTCTCCAGCGCCCGGCTGACCCTGGGTTTGGTCAACTGCCCCAGCAGCTGCCGGCGGGCTTCGGCATTAGATATATCCGTACCAGACACGATACGCTCCAGCTCTGGAGACGATACTATGAAGATATCGCCCTCTCGATACACAACGAAACAATCCGACCTGGGCCTAGGCTGGAATACCTTCGTCAGCGCCTTTCCGGTGGGCTGTTCGGGGGCAGAGGCCTCCTTCAGCAGTTCAAAGGCTTCTGCCATAAGCCCGGCGACACCCTCTCCGTTAGCGGCGGAAACGAAGTGAGGCGTAATTCCGGCGGTGGATAACGACTTCTTGATTTCCTTCAGCCGTGCTCTTACATCCAGCAGGTCAACCTTATTGACCGCCACCAACTGCGGCTTCCTTGCCAGGGCGGTATCGAAAAGGGAAAGTTCGTTGTTCACCTTGAACATATCCTCCACCGGGGACGCGGAATCGCCACCCAGAAGGTGTATCAACACCTTCGTCCGCACCACGTGGCGTAGGAAATCGTGCCCCAGCCCCCGCCCCAGGTTGGCGCCGGCAACCAATCCCGGTATCTCCGCCAAGACGAAGCTATGATGGTCAACGACGACCACGCCTAGAATCGGCTCCATCGTGGTAAACGGATAGGCGGCTATCTTTGGTTTCGCCGCCGTAGCTTCCGCCAGCAGGGAAGACTTACCCACATTGGGATATCCGATGATACCCACATCGGCGATGAGCCGCAATTCAAGGATAACGGTTTTTTCCTCGCCGAACTCACCTCTCTGGGCGATACGCGGCGTTTGATTGGTTGGTGAAGCGAAATGGACGTTACCACGCCCACCACGCCCACCCCTGGCAACCACCACGCTCCGCCCGGATTCATCGAGATCGGCAAGAACCGTATTACCATCCTCCGTCTGGCTCGTAACAACAGTCCCCACCGGAACCAACAGACGCCTGTCTGTGCCGTCTTTGCCATGCTTTTTACGACCCCTGCCGCCCGACCCGTTTCCTGCACGGTACCTCCCCCGCCAGCGGAACATTTTAAGATTCGTCAGAGTGGCGTCAGCCGTGACTACAACATCTCCCCCCCTTCCGCCATCACCACCGTCAGGACCACCGAGAGGAACGAACTTCTCCCGGCGGAAGCTCACCATCCCATCACCCCCATCCCCCGCCCTCACATTTATTTCAACCCTGTCAAACATAACATGCCCTCAATGACTAGATAAGTTAGCCAGATATGTAGCCTATCTAAAGTATGATTTCAGTATAACTAATAATAACACATCTCCACACATGGAGCAGATTTATCAGGTATTGAGAGGTGGTCGTTTTTATTGGACTTTCCGATTTTCGCTCTCGTCGGCGGTGGCTGTTATCAAAAGGTGGCCATGATTATAAAAAAGATGCGGTGGTTTATACAACACTTGTCGAAATATGGGTGCGGTTTTTGAAACTGTCTATCGGGAGCGCAGTTTTTTCTGGATGTACTTTACCTTGCGCTTCAAGACGGGGCTGGCTTCGATATCCTCGGCGACTTTTTCACAGGCGTGGCTGACCGTCGACGGGTTTCTGCCGCCCAGCAGGCTGCCGATTTCGGCCAGCGAGTACCCGTCCTGCTGTTTGAGAAGGTACATCGCCACCTGCCTTGCCATCGCCACCTGCTTATCACGCCGTCGCCCACTTATCAGTTCGGGGGTTATCTGGAAACACTCGGCGACGGCATCAAGAAGGGCAACCGAAGTAATTTGTCTTTCAGGTGGGGCTCCGCCACCGATATCCGCCAGAGCCTTTGCCGCAACCTCTGGAGTGACTTCTGCTTGTAGCAGTCGGGCGTAGGCGATTATCCGGTTGAGCCCACCCTCCAGCTCCCTGATGTTTTCCTTGACCTGCCGGGCGATTACATCGAGCACATCGGGTAAAATTTCGGCGCCGGACTGTTTTGACTTGGCTTTGAGTATCTCCAGGCGTGTCTTTATATCGGGCGGCTTGACATCGACGATAAGTCCCCACTCGAAGCGGGAGCGCAGGCGACCTTCCAGCAGGGGCATAGATTTGGGCGGCCGGTCGCTAGTGACGACTATCTGGCGGTTGTTGTTGTGCAGCTCGTTGAAGGTGTGGAAGAAGCTTTCGGCGGTCTGTTCCTTGCCGCTGATGAACTGGACATCGTCTATCATCAATATGTCTATATCGCGGTACTTACTGCGGAACTCGTCCGTCCGGTGCTGCCTAATGGCATCGACAAAGTCATTGGTGAAGTGTTCGCCGCTGACATAGAGTACCCGCGTATTATTACTGCAAGCGGCGTGACCTATAGCCTGTAAGAGGTGCGTCTTGCCCAGACCGGCGCCGCCGAAGATAAAGAGCGGGTTATAACAGCCTCCGGGGTTCTGGGCTACCTTCTTAGCGGCAGCACAAGCCAGCTGGTTGGAGTCACCTATGATAAACGAATCGAAAGTGTACCTGGGATTGAAAGCGGGTAAACCAGGTGGTGATTGGTAATCGCGGGGAGAGTCCTTACCCGTCGAGCCGTAGCGTGCCGAACCTGTCTGAAAATGGACGTGGATATTGCTGTCGTGTATTAGCCCGATAAGGGTCTTTTCGATCAGGGAGCGCTGGTTTTTATCCAGGTATTCGGCAACGAAGGCACTGGGGACGCTGATAACAAACTGTCCATCCTGGTAGGCTGCTCCTCTGGTTCCCTGGAACCAGGTCTGGTAGTTCGGTTTGTTGATTTGAAGCTGTAGCTCGCCTAAAGCGGCCTCCCAGATTTCTTGCGCCGACCTCATTCTAAAGAGACTCTCCTCAATACTGGCAATTCGTTAGCTATACAGCGTCGATTTCTAAGCAGTCCTGTTATCGATAACCCGGCTCTATCGGCGTCGCTTTGGCCGGGTTGTTTGGTGCGGTTTTCATCCCGGTTCGGGTGTTTAACGAGGTAAAAAAGAAACCTTGTTTATGGTATCAGCAGGCAAACAGGGAAAGCAAGGCCTCTGTCGTTGGTTGGTGGGCGGTTTTAAGGCTGGTTTTCTTTTGCAAGCTCTCTCAAACGGCTATTTTTAACCGAAATCGAGCTTACAGGTTTGGGGTGGATGGTAATGGTAAAATTTTTTCCGGATGGCGGAAATAATCCACCGCTGACAGAGTCAGCGGTGGATGTTGTTGGCGGTAGGCTTTAATGCTAGAATCTGTTGCGGAGGTTTTTAGGTGCGTATCGTTTTTATGGGCAGCCCGGAGTTTGCTTTGCCGACGCTGGAGCACCTGGTGCTTGACAGCTACGATGTGGTAGCTGTTTGTACCCGCCCCGATAAGCCGGCGGGTAGAGGTAGGGGGATGGCTTCTTCGCCGGTGAAGAGGCTAGCGCAGACGCTGGCTCTACCGGTTATACAACCGGCCAGCCTGAAGGATAAAGCTGCTATAACCGAGCTTGTCGGCTATAAGCCGGATGTTATCATCGTTGCCGCCTTTGGGCAGATTCTATCCGGGTCTGTCCTGGAGCTTCCCAAATACGGCTGTATCAATATCCACCCTTCGCTGCTACCGCAGCACCGAGGGGCATCGCCGGTGGCTGCCTCTATCCTGGCGGGAGACAGCTTTACCGGTGTCAGTATTATGCTGATGGACGAGGGGCTGGATACCGGTCCGGTGCTGGCGCAAGCGCAGATTCCGGTAATGAATAACGATACCACTGGCTTGCTCACCCTGAAGTTGTCTGTTATCGCTGCCCATCTTTTACAGGATGTTTTACCTAACTGGATCGAGGGCAAAATCGAGCCCCGCCCGCAGGCGGAAGCCGGCGCCACCTATTCCGCTGCAATAACCAAGGACGACGGCGAGATAGACTGGTGTCAGCCGGCGATGGTTATATGGCGGCGGGTGCGCGCTTTCCAGCCCTGGCCCGGCTGTTATACCAGATGGCGGGGGAGGCTACTCAAGGTGATCGAGGCGGAGCCGCTGTATCAGGAGAGGGAAGCCGCAGCGGGGGGTGTGGTGGTTTTACCAGGGGGTGGCGTCGGTGTCGGCACCGGCGACGGCATCCTGCGGCTGCTGACGTTACAGCTCGAAGGCAAGCGGGTGATGGCTGCCGACGATTTCTTGAGGGGACAGAGGGGTTATATCGGGGTGGTGTTGGGGGGATAGTCTTTTATAACGGCGCATAACCTTGTTGCAGTTTTTGCATAAGTATTCGATAACCACCCTTTCGTTGCCTTGCCCCCAGAGCAGACTGTATAATCTCTGTATATAACACAAAAGAACCAGGGAGGTTACCTTGACCGAACCGCAAAACCCCGGAGATTTCTATACACTAGTCGATATCGTCGCCCGCCTGCGCGGACCTGATGGCTGCCCCTGGGATAGGAAACAGAGCCACCGGTCGTTGAGGGAATGCTTGTTGGAGGAATGCTACGAGGTTCTGGAGGCTCTGGATGAAGGCGACAGCGACCGCCTCTCGGTGGAGCTGGGCGACTTATTATTGCAGGTTGTTCTCCACAGCCGGATAGCCAGCGACGCCGGCAAATTTGAGTTGAGCGATGTCATCAATGGCATTACCACCAAGCTCGTCCGCCGCCACCCCCATGTTTTCGGCTCGGTCGTCGCCAATGATGCCGAAAAGGTGATGGTCAACTGGGAAGCGATCAAGAAAAAAGAGCGGCGGCGGGATGCCTCGATGCTCGACGGCGTGCCCGGGCAGATGCCGTCGCTGGCTTATAGCCAGGAGATACAGGGACGGGTGGCTCGCGTTGGCTTCGACTGGAAGGATGACGACGGTGTTATGGATAAGCTGGGAGAGGAGGTGGCGGAGCTAAACCAGGCGAGAAGCAAGGAGCAGAAAGAAACCGAGTTCGGCGATTTGCTATTTACTCTGGCTAACATCGCCCGTCGGCAGGGCATAGACCTGGAGGCTGCATTGCGGCAGGCGAACAGCAAGTTCTGCAAACGCTTCGCCTGCATGGAGAGGCTGTGCCGCGAGCGGGGGCTTGAGTTTGGTAAAATAACCTTCGATAAGCAGAACGAGCTGTGGGAGGAGGCGAAGAAAGAGACTGATTAGAATGGTCGGGGCGAGAGGATTTGAACCTCCGACCTCAGCGTCCCGAACGCTGCGCGCTAACCAGGCTGCGCTACGCCCCGAAGTTTTTATATTATAGGCTGTATTGACGAGTTGAGCAACTAGACCATTGCCCTCTGACTTTATCATTTGTTAAAAGGGGATAGCCGCCCCGCCCCTTTGCTATATAGCTTCTCTTTCCCACCCAGCCCGCCCTCGCTAACGCCTGTGTGCTATTATTACATTACCCCGCCCCCTCTTTGCGACGAGACTCCTGCGGCTGTGAAAGCGGGAGGTTTGGAGAGACGCATTCCCTCCATTTCGATTCCCCCTTTCCTTACAAGGAGAGGGGATTAAGGGGTTGAGGTTGAGGTTGTTATGGATAGAGCAGCGGTTTGGCTTAAAGCCACCCTCGCTAACAACCTCGCATTATCATGGAAATATGTACTTACCCATTGCCACATAATGAAAGCTTTGGAATAGAGTCGTTATTTGCTAGAATATAACACAAGGAAAATGAAGTACTGCGTTTTAATTGTCGACGGCGCCGCCGGCTGGCAGCTCCCAGAGCGGGGTGGCAAGACCTGCCTGGAGCTGGCGGAGACACCCAACCTGGACGCGCTAGCGAAGGATGGGATGTCCGGGCTGGTGCAGACAGTGCCCGAGGGCATGGAACCTTCCAGTGCCTGTGCCTGTATGTCGCTTCTGGGCTACGACCCGGAGGTATATTACAAGGGAAGGGCGTCTATTGAGGCAGTCAGTATGGGCATTGCCATTGCAGAGGAGGAGGTAGTCTTCCGCTGCAATCTGGTGACAATTGAGGGTGGTAAGATGGAAAGCTACTGTGCCGGCCACATCAGCAGTGACGAAGGGGAGAAACTCATCGCTGCTTTAAACGATGGCTTGGGCAGCGATAATGTCCGCTTTTACCCCGGCGTCGGCTACCGCCACCTGTTAAAGCTCAAGGGGCGTGAGGATACCACTAGAGCCATCTGCACCCCGCCCCACGACATTTCGGGCAAGCCTATCGCCGGATACCTGCCGCAGGGCAAGGGCAACAGCTTCTTAAACCAGCTTATGGATAGCTCGACTGTGGTGCTGGTAGGTCATCCGGTAAACAGGGCACGGCAGGCTAAAGGCGATTTGCCGGCGAATATGATATGGCTATTCTGGGGCAGCGGACCGGTGCCGCAGATGCCCGCCTTTGAAAAAACTTACGGGCTGAAAGCGGCGCTTACCTCCGGTGTCGACCTGTTGTGCGGGCTGGGACGGATGATGTCCATGGAGATCTTGGAGATACCCAACGTGACCGATGGGCTGGACAACGACTTTGAGGGGCAGACCGAGGGAGCGCTAAAGTCGCTCGATAAGAACGATATCGTTGTTATCCACATCGAAGCTCCGGACGAAGCCGGGCACTCTGGTTGCATAGAAGATAAGGTGGAGGCTATACAGAGGATAGATAAGGAAGTCGTCAGCCGACTGAAGTCGTATCGGCCAGGCAACCTGCGGTTGCTGATTATGCCAGACCACCCAACGCCCATCGAAATCAGGACCCACGTCGCCGAACCGGTGCCGTTCGTGCTCTGGGGTCCAGGTTTTTCCGCCAACGGGGCAAAAAGGTTCACCGAGGCAGAGGCGAAAACGACTGGTCTTTTTATAGATAAGGGGTATAATATTATGGCGAAGCTGGTAGGGAGTTAATCATATGTCGCTAGTAGTTCAAAAGTATGGCGGCTCTTCGGTGGCGGATGCCGAAAAGATAAAGAACGTCGCACGTCGGGTAGCTAAAGCGAAGGACGATGGCAACGATATCGTAGTCGTCGTCTCTGCGATGGGCGATACCACCGACGAGCTGGTCGGGCTGGCATACCAGATGTCCGAGCAGCCCGGCGCCCGCGAGCTGGACGTTTTGCTATCCACCGGGGAGATTGTCTCCAGCACGCTGCTGGCGATAGCGCTGGGGGATATGGGTTATAAAGCCATCAGCCTAAGCGGCGCCCAGGCGGGAATACGCACGGACACCGCCCATAGCAGAGCACGGATCTTGGGCATAGACCCCAAGCGGCTGCTGCGGGAGCTGAAGCAGGGCAAGATTGTCATCGTCGCCGGTTTCCAGGGGGTTACCGAGGAGATGGATACAACCACTCTGGGGAGGGGCGGCTCGGATACCACAGCCGTAGCGCTGGCGGCGGGCTTGAAAGCGGACAGATGTGAGATTTTCACCGATGTCGAGGGTATTTACACTGCCGATCCACATCTGGCGCCGGAGGCTCATAGCCTGCCCGAGATCGGCTATGAAGAAATGTTGGAGCTGGCTACCTACGGAGCCAGGGTGATGCACCCTCGGGCGGTCGAGCTGGGGGAGATATTCAGCATCCCCATAAGGGTCGCCTCAAGCTTCAGCGATAATCCCGGGACTATGATTCACGGAGGGATGTCTATGGAAGCACGCAATAAGGTAACCGGTATCGCCCATGATATGGATGTTGCCAAGATAACGGTGGTCGGTGTGCCCGACCGCCCCGGCATCGCCTCGTCTATCTTTCAGCCTCTAGCTAAAGCCGGCATCAGTGTCGATACCATCGTCCAGAATGCCAGCATAGAGAATGTCACCGATTTGACCTTCACCGTCGCCAAAGGGGAGTTAAAGAAGGCGATGAAGGTGGTAAAGCCCATCGCCGAGGGCATCGGCGCCCGGCAGTGCGCTAGCGATTCCAGGCTGGGTAAGGTGAGCATCATCGGTACCGGCATGCAGAATACCCCCGGCTTTGCCGCCAGGATGTTTCAGGCGCTGAGCGAAGAGGGAATCAACATCCAGCTTATCACCACCTCGGAGATAAGGATAACCTGTATAATAGATGAAGCCAGCATCGGTGAGGCAGTGCGTGCCCTTCACACAGCCTTCGAGCTGGAGCAGGCGGAATAGAAAAAAGGATGGGCTGGCCCATCCTTTTTCAATGTGTCACCTATCTACTTGCTTCTAGGTGGAGACCACCTCTTTGACGTCCGGTATTTCCTGTTTTAAAATCTTTTCGATGCCGTTTTTCAACGTCATTGTGGACATTGGGCAGCCGGCGCAGGCGCCGGTCAGCTTTAGTGTTACTACACCGTCCTCTACGTCGACCAGCTCTACGTTACCGCCGTCAGCCACCAGACTGGGCCTTATCATATCCAGTATCTCTTCTACCTTTTCCCGCATTTGAATCTCCTTTATTTACCTGTTTCGAGTTATTCTTCCCCGGTGTAGGGGTGCTCTTCGGCTTTACCGTGGCACTCTTCTATCTGCTCCGGGCTGCACTCACCCGGCTTACCCTTAAGCCTCTCCGGGTGCTGGCATATATCTCTACTTTTTTGCTGGCACACTTATTTGACCTCCTAGCTAAAGTTGGTTAGCTTCTTGGAAAAAGTGACTTTATACAGTTACTAGAAAAGCCTATCATAGCCGCTTTTAGTTGTCAATTTGGAGGTGATAACCTCCACAACACCCCCTCCCATAGCTATTACCCCCCAGCCCGCCCTCGGCAGCCCTTTCTATAAAGGCTGTTTTTTACCACCCCGCCCCCGGCAGGTTTTGCTTTTATCATAGAAATCCCATCCCCTTTCTCCCATTCCCTTTGGTAAAGTTAATGGGAAGCCTGTTATAGAAGCGCCCCGAATAGAAAGGGTGGGAGGTCTGGAAGGACAAATATCTAAAAGGGGAGTATAAGAGGGGCGAAACCCCTCAAATAAACCTCCCCCTCTCCTTGTAAGGAGAGGGGAATAGAGGGGAAGAGGTTGCTGTGAATAGTAGTGTCTCTTTTTATTTATCTATTCCCGCCCGCTGCCCTATTAAGGAAGAAGGGTTGTCGTAAAAAAATGACGAAAAAGTGTTGATAAAAGCACGCGATGCTGCTAGACTTTGGCTCTCTTGACTTCGGTAGGCTGTACTGGAGTAGAATAACTATTTAGGTTGATTACATATTTGTTTGAAAAAATTGGTAGGAACACGATATGGAACAGGATAAGGAAGGACAGGTAAAGCTGATACGTCAGCGCAGCAAGCAGGCGATAGCCCTGGCAATGGAAGGTCGCTGGAGGGAGGCGGTAGAGGCGAATAAAAGCATAATAGAGGACTTTCCCGATGATGTCGATACCTGTAACCGCCTGGGACGGGCGTATATGGAGCTGGGGGAATTCGCTTTGGCACGCGAAGCCTATAGCCGGGCAAAGGAGCTCGACTCCTATAATACCATCGCCGAAAAAAACCTGCGCCGCCTGGACCATCTGAAGGAAGCCGGGCCTGTTGCCGAGGAAAGCTTTCACCGTGTGGAACCACACGTTTTTATCGAAGAGACCGGCAAGGCCGGAGTGGTCGGGCTTTACCGCCTGGCGCCAAAGGAGGTGCTGGCAGGGGTTGATGCCGGCGATAGGGTTAACCTTAATATAGTCGGCTCAAACCTTATAATAGAGGATGTCCACCGGCGGTATCTGGGACAGGTGGAGCCTAGGCACAGCCAGCGACTGGTCAGGCTGATTAAGGGCGGCAATACGTATTCGGCTACCGTTATCAGCTCCTCGGAAGATATGCTGGCGGTCATTATCCGGGAAACATATCAGCACCCATCACAGGAGGGGCAGCTTTCCTTTCCATCGAAGGGCTTTGGTAGCCTTCGGCCATATGTTAGTGATAAAATATTGAGGCGCCGGATAGAGTATGGCGAGGCGGTAGCAAAGGATGAGAACTTGAATCACGCCGGCGAAGACGAAGCCGAGTTGTTACCCGACGAGCCTGTCGATGACGGTAGCGACGATGAGGAGCTGGAGGTTTAACAGGGCATATGACTATAGGCAACGTTAAGCCGGTAAATATCGAAGAGGAGATGAAGAGCTCCTACCTGGATTATGCTATGAGCGTAATCGTCTCCCGCGCCCTGCCCGACGTTTGCGACGGGCTAAAGCCGGTACACCGCCGCATTCTTTACGCTATGAACGATATGGGGCTTAAGAGCAATAGCCCGTATAAAAAGAGTGCCCGCGTGGTCGGCGACGTACTGGGTAAATACCAC
>DUFE01000054.1 GCA_011170385.1 Dehalococcoidia bacterium
AAAACGGAGCTCTCATATCCGAATATCACCCCGGCACCAGACCCAAGCCGGAAAACTTTCCCAGACGCAACCGCATTATGAGTGGCATGAGCCTTGGTGTGCTGGTTATCGAGGCGGGAAAGAACAGCGGGGCGCTTATAACCGCACGTCTGGCGCTGGAGCAGAATAGAGAGGTATTCGCCATACCCGGTAGTATATTATCGCCGGCTAGCAGTGGTACCAACCACCTCATCCAAGAGGGAGCCAAGCTTGTTAGGGATTATCGGGATATTCTTGAAGAGCTTAATCTGACGGCTGCCGTACAGCAGCTTGAAATGAAGAAGATTATCCCCTCATCTGGAACCGAGTCCCTGCTACTCAAGCAATTGACGGCCGAAGCTACACATATAGACGACATCTGCCGAAATAGTGGTTTGCCTATGTCTGCGGTAAGCAGCACTCTGGCTATGATGGAGCTTAAGGGTATGGTCAAACATGTCGGTTCGATGAACTATTCACTCGCTCGTGAGGCGAGAGAGCAATACAGCGTAAAGATAGACTGAATGAAGAAGAAAAGCCTGGTAATAGTAGAGTCTCCGGCGAAAGCCAGAACACTGGCTAAGATTCTGGGTAAAAGCTTTAACATTAAAGCTTCGCTGGGGCATATCAGAGACCTTCCCCGCAGCCGTCTTGGGGTCGATGTGGAGCATGGCTTCGAGCCGAAGTACGTCGTTTCACGCGATAAAAGCAAAACCGTCCGATATCTGAAAGAGGCTGTAATGGAATCGTCTTCGGTATACCTGGCGACTGATCCTGACCGTGAGGGAGAAGCTATCGCCTGGCACCTTGTCGAGGTAACTAAAAAGAAAAAAATACCGTATCACCGCGTCACTTTCCATGAAATAACCAGACAAGCAATCGAGCGTGCCTTTAAGTCTCCCCGCTCTATAGATATGCAGCTGGTAGATGCCCAACAGGCAAGGCGTATCCTCGATCGGCTTGTGGGTTACAAAATAAGCCCGCTGCTGTGGCGCAAGGTAAGGAGAGGGTTATCGGCTGGCAGGGTGCAATCGGTGGCGGTGAAGATTATAGTCGACCGGGAGCGTGAGATAGAGCGGTTTGTACCGGTGGAGTACTGGACGATAGAAGCTGAGCTGGAAAAGAAAGAACCTGATGAAAATTCGTCTTTCAGGGCGACACTGGTCGGACTGACCGACGGTACCAGACTGGAAATCCATCAAAAGGAGGAAGCGGAGGCGGTAAAGGGGGAGCTTGAGAAAGCTGAGTACAGTGTTATCAAGTCGAAGACGAAGAAGGTAAACCGTCGGCCGGCGCCCCCCTTCATCACCAGTACCCTGCAGCAGGAAGCCTGGCGGAGGCTACGTTTCAGCGCCAAGCAGACTATGGCTATCGCCCAGCAGCTCTACGAAGGCTTACCTGTGGGGGAAGAAGGCGGCGTCGGTCTTATAACTTATATGAGAACGGACTCAATTCACGTTTCCCGCCCGGCGATAAACGAAGCCAGGGAATTTATTACGGAAAAATATGGGGCTCAATTCGTACCGGCTCATGCCCGCCTGTTTACAGGCAAGGTAAAGGGCGCGCAGGAAGCCCACGAGGCAATCCGACCGACCAAAATATGGCGGCAACCGTCTCTTATAAAGCCATTTCTTAACAGCAACCAGTTCAAGCTATATAACCTCATCTGGCAAAGGATGGTCGCCAGCCAGATGGCGGTGGCAACCTTTAACAGCACCACAGTAGATATTGAAGCGAGGTGCCCTGTATCGAAGATAAAGTATCTACTGACGGCTTCTAGCCTGGTAAATATTTTCCCCGGTTTTATAATCCTGTATACCGAAGGCAAAGACGACAACGGCGATACCATAAACACCAGACTACCACCGCTGGAAAAAGGCGACAGGCTGAAACTCATAAAGCTTATTTCGGAGCAGAACTTTACCCAGCCACCTCCACGCTTTTCCGAAGCCACACTGATAAAAATGCTAGAGCAACAGGGAATCGGTCGCCCCAGCACCTATGCCCCAATCCTGTCCACCATACAGGACAGGGAATACGTAACCAGGGCTAACGGCAGGTTTAAACCAACAGAGCTTGGAATAATAGTAAATGACCTGCTTACCGAACACTTCTCTGGCATCGTGGATATAGACTTTACGGCTCGGATGGAAGATGAGCTGGATAAGATAGCCAACGAAGGTCTGAAGTGGCGTAAGGTGGTCGACGATTTTTACCAGCCGCTCGAAAAGGAATTACAGAGTGCCAGCAAGTTTATGCAGAAGGTCAAGATAGCCGATAAGGAAACCGGCGAAGCCTGCCCGAATTGTGGCAAGCCGATAATAATAAAAATGGGTCGGTTCGGCAGATTCCTTGCCTGTAGCGGTTTCCCCGAATGCAAATACACAACCTCATTTCAGGTAAAGACCGGTGCCAAGTGCCCGGAGTGCAGTGCCGATATCGTCGAAAAGCAAAACAAGAAAAAACGGACTTTTTACAGTTGCAGCAACTATCCGGAATGCCGTTTTGCCACTAACTATAAACCTTTCCCCCTGCCCTGCCCGGAGTGTGGCGGTCTCATGGTTATATCCTGTGAGAAGTGGTCGAAGTGCCTCAGGTGCAAGCATAAAAAGGAAATAGAACGGGAATGATACCATGCAGGGAATATTCAATAGATATATAAACTATCTCGAGGCGGAGCGAAACGTCTCGCCGTACACGGTACGCAACTACACCAGCGATTTGCTGGGTAACTACAAGCGCGGTACTGAGAAGGGCTTCTTCCAGTTTCTAAAGCTGCGCAATATAGAATCCCTGGATAAAGTTAACAAACAGGTATTGCGGGATTATCTGGCTTACCTTATGGAGCAAGGGGTCGTCAAAGCAAGCATAGCTCGTAAGATGTCCTCCATTCGCTCCTTCTACCGCTATCTTACGAGGGAAGGTATACTATCCATCAATCCGATAGATAAGGCGGCTTCGCCGCGGCTGGACAGACGCCTGCCTTCTTTCCTTACCATTGCGGAAACGGTAAGTCTGCTGAAAACCCCGAACCTAAATACACCACAGGGGTGGCGTGACCGGGCAATAATAGAACTTATCTACGCCGCCGGCTTGAGAGTAAGCGAACTGGTAAACCTCGATCTGGAGAACATCAACATGGAAACCCGCGAGATTCGCGTCTGGGGTAAGGGCTCCAGGGAGAGGGTGGTACTGATGGGCGAACTGGCAGGCGAATCGCTTATAAATTATCTACAAAACAGCCGCCCGGAGCTGCTGGGTGATAAAAAAAATACCGCTGCCCTGTTTCTGAACCGCAACGGGGAAAGACTTACCAGACGCTCGGTTCAGAAGATGCTGGGAAGATATGCCCAAATAGCTGGTATAGAAAAAAAGGTGTATCCCCATCTACTGCGCCATACATTTGCAACCCATCTGCTCGATGGCGGCGCCGACTTACGCGTCGTGCAGGAGCTGCTGGGGCACGCCAACCTGTCCACTACTCAGATATACACCCATGTCACCCACGGCCGTGTTAAGAAGGCTTACATGGCGGCTCACCCGATGGCAGAAGATGACAAAGACAAAGAAGATAACGGAGACGAAAATGATGCCGAAGGGGCACGGGTTTGAGTACTGCTAACCGCCTGGAAAAACTACGCCGGAAGATGGAGGAAAGGGAGATCGAGACCATCCTTATATCCCAGCCGGAGAATAGGTATTATCTTTCCGGCTTCAGCGGTTCCGCCGGTTTACTGCTGATTACGGCAGGTTACACCATTCTTGCCACCGATTTTCGTTATGTAGAGCAAGCCGGCAAGCAGACGGCTGACTTCGATATTTTCAGAACCGAAGGCGACATGGAG
>DUFE01000055.1 GCA_011170385.1 Dehalococcoidia bacterium
CATGGGTACGCCGATACGAGATATTGTCTTCGGCATTGGGGGCGGAGCCACGAATGGCAAGGCTATCAAGGCCGTACAGACCGGCGGCCCCTCCGGCGGCTGTCTGCCCACCAGTGCCCTCGACCTGCCCGTCGACTACGAGCAATTAGCCGCCGCCGGGGCGATTATGGGCTCAGGCGGTATGATTATCGCCGACAGCGATACCTGCATGGTAGACCTGGCGCGATACTTCTTGTCCTTCACGCAGGCTGAGTCCTGCGGCAAGTGCGTTATGTGTCGCGAGGGTTCAGTCCAGATGCTCGAGATTCTGACCGACATCGCCGAGGGAAGGGGCAAACCAGAGGACATAGACCTGCTGCTGGAGCTTGGCGATGCCATCAGGCTTGGCTCACTATGCGCACTTGGGGGAACCTGCCCCAATCCGGTGCTGACTACCATTAATTACTTCCGCGAGGAATACGAAGCCCATATCGTTGCCAAAAGCTGCCCGGCGAAGTCCTGTAAGAGCTTGATATCGTTTCATATTCTGCCAGACAAATGCCAGGGCTGCCTAATCTGTATGCGAAACTGCCCGGTTGATGCCATAATCGGCTACAAACGTATGATACACATCGTCGACCAGGAGAAGTGCACCAAGTGTGGCACCTGCCTTGATGTTTGCCCCGTTAAATTCAGCGCTGTGGTCAAGGTCAGCGGGGAGCAGCCAGAGACACCCGATAAGCCTATACCCGTTGGCGAATGGAAAAAGCAAGCCGAGGAAAAGTAGCTTTGGAAAAGATAACGCTCAATATAGACGGACGAGAGGTCGTCACCGAAAAGGGCAAGACGGTGCTGGAAGCGGCGCTGGGTGCTGGCATCTATATCCCCAACCTGTGCCATCACCCTGACCTTAAGCCGGTCGGCGCTTGCCGTTTGTGTATCGTCGAAATCGACGGTATGCGCGGGTTGCCGACAGCCTGTACCACCGCAGCCGCCGAAGGTATGGTGGTTAGAACTTTGACGCCTAAAGTAGATAAAATACGCCGTTTCGCTATGGAGCTCACGCTTGCCGCCCATCCGTCTGACTGTCTGGTGTGTCCATCCAACCTTAACTGCCAGCTCCAGGCGGTAGCCCAGTACATCGGGGTCAATGAGCAGCGCTTGAGAACTCACCCCAGGGAGATACCGCTAAACAGCGGAAACCCGCTTTTCGAGAATGACCTGGACAAGTGCATATTGTGCGGGCGGTGTGTCAGAGCCTGCCACGAGCTGCGCGGTGTTGGTGTTCTTTCGTTTATCAATAGGGGCAAGGACACCTACATCGGCACTGCCTTCGATCGCTCCCTAGCCGATGCTAACTGCCGCTTCTGCGGTGCCTGTATCGAGGTCTGCCCCACCGGCGCCTTAAGAGACAAGGATGGTATTCTGGAAACGGGCAAGAGCCGCGATGCGGCGCTCGTTCCCTGCCGCAACACCTGCCCGGCAGGGATAGATATCCCCCGCTACATACACTTTGTACATAAGAAGAAATACGCCGAAGCACTGGCGGTTATCAGGGAAAAGGTTCCCTTCCCCAGAGTGCTGGGCTATGTTTGCGACCACCCATGCGAAGGTGTCTGTCGCCGCGGTGAGGTGAACGAGGCTATCTCCATAAAGAACCTCAAGCGTTTCGCCACTGAAAAGGGCGGCGGCGCCTGGAAGGACAAGGCGAAGGTAGCCAGGCCTTCCGGCAAGAAGGTGGCGGTTGTTGGCTCCGGTCCTGCCGGCCTGACGGTTGCTTACTACCTTTCCAACCTGGGGCATGCCGTTACCGTATTCGAAGCGCTGTCGAAGACCGGTGGTATGCTGCGAGTCGGTATACCGCAATATCGCCTTTCCGACGAGGTGCTGGATGCCGAGATAGATGAGATTATGCAGGGCAGGTTCGAAATCAAAATCAATACTAGAATAGATTCTCCTGATAGCCTCTTCGAGCAGGGCTACGATGCTGTCTTTCTCGGTATCGGCGCTCACAAGGGCACCGGTATGCGAGTGGAAGGTGAAGACAGCCCGGGTGTTGTGGACGCCATTTCCTTCCTGCGGGATATCAGCCTTGGGAAAAAGGTAAAAACCGGCAACCGTGTCGCCGTTATCGGCGGCGGTAACGTCGCCATAGACGCCGCCCGCTCCGCCATCAGAATGGGTGCCAAAGAGGTGGACATCATCTACCGCCGCACCCGGAACGAGATGCCGGCAAGCGAAGAAGAGGTTGATGGCGCCCTGGAGGAAAATGTCAACATCATCTTCCTGACGGCGCCGAACAAGATATGGAATGAAAACGGGACGGTCAAGCTACAGTGTCTGCGCATGGAGCTGGGCGAACCGGATGCCAGCGGGCGCAGACGCCCCGAACCCATCGAGGGCAGCGAGTTCACCGCCGATTACGATACCGTCATCGCAGCTATCGGTCAGATTACCGTAGTTCCCGACAGCTTCCGGGTTGAGACGGTAAAAGGGAGCCTTATCAAGACCGAAAACGGCGATAGCGCCACCAGCAGGAAGGGCGTTTTCGCCGGTGGCGACGCCGTGCACGGACCGGCTTCGGTCGTTAAAGCCATCGCTGCCGGCAGGAGAGGGGCTATCGCTATTGATAAATATCTTGGCGGTAGGGGTAACATAGACGAGAAGCTAGCACCAGATGAGGAGCCCGAAGACTGGTTCGGCTGCCAGCAGGGCTTCGCCTGCCAGCAGCGCCAGGAAGCGCCCTGCCTGCCACCGCAGCAGAGAACCGGCAACTTTGACATGGTAGAGTACACCTACGACGAAGAAACGGCAGCAAAGGAAGCTGAACGCTGTCTTTACTGCGACTTGAGGCTTAAAATCTCCCCGGTGCAGTTCCCGCCGAAAAAGGGTTCGACAAAGGGCTTCGGTCAGGACTGATCACTAACCAATCACCATCTCAATTTCTATTATCAGCCATTCCAAAATATATTTATTAGCCATACGTATTATCTATTTACTGCCCCAAGTCACAGGTATTATAATATCGGCGAGTGTGAAAAGAGGGAGGAAGTAAAAGTAATGACCGATCAAGCCGAACCAAAGAAAATAATGACCCAGCCGCTGCCTCAGATACTTGATGAAATCGAGGACAGCATCAAGCTGGCTAATGAAGCAGCTAAGAACGCCCGCGATGCCGCTGATGAAGCCAGAAAAGCCGGCGAGAAAGCCGCCGGCGAAGCCGCCCGTGTCGCCGCCGAGAAGATCGCCAAGGTAGAGCAAGCGGCAAAAAACGCCCTGCAGCAGGTAGAACTACTGAAATCGACGATGCTGGAAGCTGCCTCTGTCGTAGAAAATAATCTTTTCGGTAAAAAGCAGCCCTAATAACAGCTAATAAACTTTACATTCGACTGTTACTTGACAATAAAAGAAGAATCATATAAAATAATATAATTTAATAGACAAAGGCTGTGAACGAGACTAGTAAGCCTTTAAGCTAGGCGCAGAGAGCCGGGTGAGGTGTGAGCCGGTGCCGTGAACCAAGGCTGAATGGACTCGGGAGCTGTAAACCGAAAGGGGTACTCCGAGTAGGCTTTAACGGAGAGGGTACCGTTAATATAACCCAGGGTATCGCTTTTAAACGAGCCGTACCTGAAAGAGAAGGCTGCTTATCTGCAGCCAATTAGGGTGGCACCGTGAGGTAAATCCCTCGCCCCTATGGGCGAGGGATTTTTATTTTATAAGGAGTGATATGTTTTACCCGACACTGGAAGAAATAAAGAAACTGTCTAAGGAAGGCAACCTGGTACCTGTTTATTGCGAAATTGTTGCCGATATGGAGACGCCCGTATCCGCCTTCCTGAAGATAAACCGCGGCGGCAACTCCTTTCTCCTGGAAAGCGTCGAGGGCGGCGAGCGGCTGGCTCGC
>DUFE01000056.1 GCA_011170385.1 Dehalococcoidia bacterium
GATAAAGAGGAGGCTTTGGGCAGGAGTATGTATCCGAATAAACTGGAGGAACTGCTCGAAGGTAAAAAGGCCAAAGCCTAACACAGACAAGGCTGAAATCGGTCTAAAAGAAGACTCGTAACAAAAACAGTATCGTCGGCTGTAATTCAATTATGCTATATTTATAGCAATGGAAGAAAAGCTGTCGGCGTTTTCTATTAAAAATGACCTGAAAACGCGCTTTATTGGAAAGAGGGTTATATACTATCCGAGTTTACCATCGACGATGACGGTGGCAAAAAAAGAAGCGCTGGCTGGGGCAGCGGAGGGGACGGCCATAATCGCCGGGGAGCAGACAGAAGGCAGGGGGAGACTGGAGCGGCGCTGGGTATCGCCCGCAGGCAGTATCTCCCTGTCTATAGTATTATACCCGCAGCCCTCATTATTACCTTCGCTTATTATGATGGCTTCGTTGGCGGTAGTCAGGGCTATCGAATCTATTGCCGGTTTGAAAGCGCAGATAAAGTGGCCTAACGATATCCTTATAAACAATAAGAAGGTATGCGGCATCCTGGTTGAAAGCGGTAGCACTGGTAAAAACGATACTTATGCCATAATCGGCATCGGTATAAACGCCAATGTTAAGGTAGAAAGCATAGGCGATGTTTTAGTACCGGCTACCAGCCTTTCTGGCGAATCGGGGGGTGAGGTATCCCGTCTGATGCTGGTAAGGCAGTTGTTGATTGAGATGGAGAGGTTGTATCCTGCGTCGAATAACAGCGAAGATGTGTACAGGGGGTGGATGGACAGTCTGGTGACAATTGGTAAAAAGGTGCGAGCCGTTTCAGGTAAGGCTATCTATGAAGGCGTTGCCGAATCGGTGAACAAGGACGGCGGCTTGGTGATTCGCCTGCAGGACGGCAGCACAAAGACTCTTACCGCTGGTGATGTTACCCTGCAGGATTGAACATCAGGATGGAATAAAAAAATACAGATAGCCTGTGGTGTTTATGGCACAGGCTATCTGTTAGCAAAGCGGTTTACCTTTACTTTCCTTTTTTCATGAACATATTAATCAGGTCTATGGGTATGGGAAAGATGAGGGTGCTGTTTCTCTCTGTGGCAATCTCGGTCAGGGTTTGCAGGTAACGGAGCTGGAGTGTAACCGGCTCCTTGGCGATGATATCGGCTGCCTGTGCCAGCTTCTCCGATGCCTGGAACTCGCCATCGGCATGGATAATCTTGGCTCGTCTCTCCCTTTCCGCTTCTGCCTGCGCTGCCATCGAACGCCGCATCGTCTCCGGTAGCTCTACCTCTTTAATCTCCACGGTGCTGACCTTGACTCCCCACGGGTCGGTGTGCTCATCGATAATGCCCTGTAGTGTCTGGTTTAGCTTTTCCCGCTGCGCCAGCAGTTCGTCCAGCTCCGACTGCCCCAGCACGTTGCGAAGCGTCGTCTGGGCTATCTGCGAGGTAGCCCTTATATGGTCTAGAACCTTTACCACCGAAGCCTCGGGGTCTACCACGCGGAAGTATATTACAGCATTGACCCGCACGGTGACGTTGTCCTTTGTGATTACCTCCTGCGCCGGAACGTCCATTGTGACGATACGCAGGTCCACCTTAACCATGCGATCGACCAGAGGGATGATAAGGAACAGGCCGGGTCCCCTGGCTCCGACCAGTCTTCCCAGCCGAAAGATAACACCCCTTTCGTATTCAGCAACGATTTTAACGGCGGCGAAGATGATCATCAACACGATAAGTACGGCAACTGAAATACCAATTATGTTTTCCATTTAGCTATCTCCTTTCTCCTTTTTAGTAACATATAGCTTTAAGCCATCGAATCTCTTTATTATAACTTCCTCTTTTGGCTCAGCACGCCCCTGGTCTAGAATAGCCTTCCATATTTCACCCTCGTGTAGAACAGTTCCCTCGGGGGCTAGGGTGGTGCGAACGACGGCAACCTTACCCGGTAATTCTTCACGGCCGGTTGTTGCTTGAAGACGGTGGGCGGCAACGATACGGGTGATAACAAAACCAAGGAAGGCAGTGAAAATTATAGTCACCAGAACAATAAGCCAGATATCCACCTGAAATATTGAACCTCCTTTGAATAAGATTAGGGAGCCGATAACCAGTGAGGTTATGCCCCCCGCGGTCAGCAAACCGAAAGTCGAGGTGAACGCCTCGGCAATAAAGAGTACCAAGGCAAGAGCGATAAGTAAAATGCCGGTATAGTTGACCGGCAGCATCCCAAGTGAATAGAAGGCGAACAGACCGGAGATGGCGCCGGTAACGCCTGGGAATATCAGTCCCGGGTTGAAAATCTCGACCGTTATCCCCAGCACCGCCAGGCTCAACAGGATATAGGCTATGTTGGGATCAGTAAGGGCGTAGAGGAATCTTTCCACGGCGCTCATATCGATATCCTCAACCACAGCATCCTGTGTATTCAGAGTGACGATACTCCCATTGGCTAGATTTATCTGCCAGCCATCCACTTGGGAGATTAGGCTGTCTAAAGTGCCGGCTCGTAAATCTATAAGGTTATACTCCAGGGCTTCGTTATCGGTGAAGGACTTGCTCTGCGTTACCGCCAGCTGCGCTTCTTCGGCATTTCTGCCACGTTCATCGGCAATGGTCTGCATCCAATTGGCCGAGAATTTGACAATCTTTTCCATCTCCTCCTCAGATATCTCTTCATCGCCGACGCTTACCGGGTGGGCAGCACCGATAGTGGTACCCGGCGTCATAACGGCGATGTGGGCTGACAGGGTGATAAACACCCCCGCCGATGCTGCCCAAGCACCCTTTGGAGATACATAGACTATAATAGGGATATCGGCGTTCATAATGGCTATTACTATCTTCTCGGTCGAATCAAGCAATCCACCGGGCGTGTTGAGTTGAATTATACAGGCTCTGGCATTGTTATCCTCCGCTTGCTTGATACCACGCTCGATGTAATCAACTAATACGGGATTAACAGTGCCTTCGGCATTGAGAACATAGATACTGGCTTCGGACGGTTGGGCGGATATAGTTACCGGAAGTACCGCCAGCAGGAACAACAGCGGCAGAAAACGTAAAACCTTAAGCATAAAGTTCCCCCGATACTAACCTATATAGAGTATAGACCGATTGTGAACGGGGTGCAAACCTCCTTTTGAAGTTGAACGGGCTAGCTATAGTAGTGTAAAATCTACACAAAATATCAGCTATGGATGACGATGAAGATCGATAGGTGCAAAGGCTTCAAGGACATAACCCCGGATGAGATGGTACATTTCCGCTTTGTTGAGGACGTCTTCAGGAAATGCTGCCAGAGATGGGGATATCGCGAGGTGAGAACGCCGACGTTGGAATATCTCTATCTGTTTACCTCGGTGGGAACATTGACTCCGGGGATGTTGAGACGGGTATATTCCTTCCTCGACTGGGACGGCTGGAGTGGGGAGAGGGTGGTACTGAAACCGGACGGCACCATACCTATCGCCCGGATGTATATAGAGAATATAGCGACAGAGAAAGTCGCCAGACTTTTCTATGTTACCAATGTCTTTATGTTTGACGAAACGGGTAAGAAATCAAGGGAGAGGTGGCAGTGTGGCGCCGAGCTTATCGGAGTTAATTCACCGCTGGCTGATGCCGAACTGATAGCCCTGGCTGTGGACGTTTTGCGAAAACTGGGAATAAAAGACATCAAGCTAAAAATATCACACGCCGGTTTGATAAGGGCTTTACTGGCAAAGTTAGGGTTTAGTCATAGCGAACAGGACCGTATATTCGACCAGATTCTCGATGGTGACAGAGAAATGCTGAAAGAATTAAAGCCGGATAAGACAGAGCTGGTGGAAGTACTGGCACTATTGCTTGACATAAAGGGAAAATCTTCTGGATTTCTGAAAAACTTAAAAGCCCTCCTATCGCATCAGATGCCGGAGGCTGAGCAATATATAGACAACTTCGCCGATATCTGCCGTACGGTAGAGAACATGGGCTGCGAATACCGTATTGATCTGGCTTCGGGCAAGGGTTTTGAATATTACACAGGCGTTATCTTTCACCTGCTCGGCGGTAGTGAAAATATCGGCGGTGGCGGTCGCTATGATGCCCTGATACCACTTATGGGTGGCAAAGATACGCCGGCTGCGGGATTTGCTTTATATGTTGATAGACTGATGAAGCTGCTCAAGAAGGATGCAAAAGTGGAGACGATTGGAAAGAAAATATTGGTTTGTGCCGCACCGGGGTTGGAAACGGTGGCTTTTAGCATCGCCGCCGGTCTGCGGGAAGCTGGCTTTATAGCCGAGATGGCCCTTGGAAAGGGGAAGGCATCTGATTTCGACTGGCTCCTGGAAGTAAATGCCGAAAGCCCTCGGTTCGTTCTGACCGATAGTAATAGCGGTAAAGAGTTTTGGGTAGAAAGTAATAGCGAAGTAATCAACCTGCTGGGGTGTCGCTAAAATGGCACTCAAGATAGCCCTGCCCAAGGGGCGCCTATTGCCGGAAACAGCAAGGCTGCTGGAGAAAGCCGGCTGGGGGTTGGACGATTACAGCGATAAAGCACGATGCTACCGGTTGAAATCGGAGAAATATCCCAAGGTGCAGATAAAGGTATTCCAGGAAAAAGATATACCGGTGCAGGTAGCAATAGGCAACTACGATTTTGGTATCTGCGGTATGGACTGGGCGGAAGAACTGATGGTCAAGTACCCGAGCAGTGCTCTGGTAAAAGTAAAAGAACTGGGTTATGGTAACGGCGCCATATATGCGGCGATGGCTAAAAACGGATGGTTGACTACGGTGGAAGATC
>DUFE01000057.1 GCA_011170385.1 Dehalococcoidia bacterium
CCCAACTCGATATAGAGATGAGCTTTGTCGATGAAGAAGATATCATTGATCTGCTTGAAGAGCTCTTCACCGGTCTTATGGAAAAAATAAGACCTGATAAAAAACTTATCAAACCTTTCCCCAGGCTTACCTATAAAGAGGCGATGAGGCGTTATGGCAGCGATAAACCCGATGTACGCTTCGGAATGGAGGTAGGTGACCTGTCCAATATCGTCGCCGGCTGCGACTTCGGCGTCTTCAGCTCCGCCGTGACGCAGGGGGGATGTGTAAGGGGTATATGTGCACCTGGATGTCATGGCTACTCGCGAAAACAGCTCAACGAGCTTAACGAGCTGGCTAAATCGTCCGATGCCGGCGGGCTGGTTACCATCCAGCTTGAACCATCTTCGAGTGGCATCGATAGTCTGACCGAAGAAATGGTTAAATCAGTGGCGGCAAAGCACCTTACCCTGAACCAGGTAAAAGAGATTGCAGCAGTACTGTCTGCCAAGCCTGGAGACCTGTTACTCATCGTTGCTGGCGGAAATAGCGTAGTAAACGCCGCGCTGGATAAGTTGCGCCTGGAAATGGGGCGACGTTTGAAACTGACAGCCGAAGATACGTTCGCCTTTTGCTTTATTGTTGACTTCCCGTTATTGTACTGGGATAAGGAGCTGGGCTATTGGCAGCCGATGCACCACCCGTTTACCTCTCCCAAAGAGGAGGACATACCACTGTTAGACTCAGAACCGGGCAGAGTGTACGGGCGCCACTACGATATGGTGCTAAACGGATGTGAAATTGCTGGCGGCAGTATCAGAATACATGCAGACAAGCTTCAGAGAAAGGTCTTCAACCTGATGGGCTACAGCAACCGGGATGTAGACCAGCGATTCGGCCATCTGCTCGAAGCGTTCAATTATGGGGCGCCGCCCCACGGTGGCGTAGCCGCCGGTATCGACCGCATTCTGATGCTAATGGCAGGAGAAGATACCATCAGGGAGGTAATTCCATTCCCCAAGAACCAAAACGCAGTTGATTTGCTATTCCAGGCACCTTCACCAATTGCCGAGGAACAACTTATCGACTTGCATCTGTGTTTGAGAGAGGACTAGTATTATAAGGAACAGGAGAGATAATGAAAATAACTAGCAACAAGACGGAACAGCGGACAAGCTATATAACCATCGAGATGGAGCCAGCCGAGGTAGATGAGTATATCGAAAACGCCTATAAACGTATGGTAAAAAATGTTGACATACCTGGTTTTCGCAAGGGTAACGCACCCAGAGAGGTGTTAGAAAAACACGTGGGTAAAGACAAGCTGATCGAGGAAGCCAGGAAAGAGCTTCTTCCAAAAACGTGCAGCCAGGCTATCAGGGAGCATGGGCTTAAGCCGTTGACTCAACCAATGGTAAAAATTATACAGGAAGAACCGCTGGTATTCGAAATGGTGCTGCCGCTGGTACCCATAGTCGAGCTTGGCGATTATCGCAGTATAAGTATGCAGCCGGAAAAGGTAGAAATTGCGGATAAGGATATCGATGGCGTTATAGAGCAAATACGCCAACAATACGCTACCTACAATTCGGTGGACCGTTCTGTAAAATCCGGCGATATTGTTACTATTGATATATTAGGTACCGTCCTGGAATCCCCAATAATAAATAGTAAGGGAGTTCATTTAAAGGTTTCGTCAGAATATTCCACCGACATTCCAGGGCTCACTGACCAATTCGTAGGCATGAAGAAAGGCGAGGAAAAGGAATTCAAGCTCAAACTTCCGGAGAACTATCCAAATAAACTGGTAGCTGAAAAGGAAGCTACTTTTAAGACTAAGATTATCGAAATTAAAGAGGAAAAATTACCCGAATTAGATGAAGGCTTGGTTAAAATGGTTGCTCCGGATCTTAAAACGCCAGATGAGCTTCGTGAGCGGATAGCAAAGAATATGAAAATTGACTACGAGCGGCAGGCTAACATAAAGTTTGAGGAAGATCTTGTTGCCGCCCTTATAGATATGAGCAAGCTAGAAGTATCACCCCTTATGCTGGAGACAGAGGCAAACATTTTGATGCAGCAAAGTATTCAGCAACTACAGTCAGAGTGCAGAACCAAGGAAGCGTATGAAGAAAAAATCAAGCAGTTATCGATGGAGAAACTCAAAGAGCAATGCCAAAAGATAGCTGAAAACAGAATCTACTGGAGCCTGGTCCTGTCCGAGGTTGCCAAGGCGGAAAATATCTGGGTTAATGACAAAGAGATTGCCGAAGAAATCGATATTATGCTTCAGAGTGTTCCCGATCAGGAAAAAGAAAATCAGCGCCAGCAATTAAGCCATCCGCAAAACATCGAAAATGTCAGGAATGTAGCGAGTGCCAGAAAGACCATTTATCGGCTAAAAGAAATTGCTGCCAGCTCCGATAAGCCGAAAAAACCAGGAAAACGGACAAAAAGGAAAAATATGGAGAAAAGGTAAAACTGGATAAACCAGCCAAGAAGAAGCCGAAGGAGGTAAAATGAACAATAGAACGATGAATGTTATCCCCATGGTGATTGAGAGCGGTGCTCGGGGAGAAAGGGCTTACGATATTTATTCTTTGCTGCTCAAGGAGCGCATAGTCATGCTGGGTATGCCCATAAACGATCAGGTAGCTAACATCACTATTGCCCAGCTTCTGTTTTTGGAGCGTGAAGACCCGGATAAAGATATCCAGCTGTATATAAACTGCCCCGGTGGGGTAATCGCCTCCGGATTGGCTATATACGATACGATGCAGCTTATACAACCAGACGTATCCACTATCTGCGTAGGTATGGCTGCCAGCATGGGAACGGTGCTTCTATGTGCTGGTGCCAAGGGCAAACGCTTTGCTTTACCCAATTCTACCATCCATATGCATCAGGCGGTGGGTGGCGCCCAGGGCCAAGCCGCCGATATCGAGATCGCCGCCCGTGAGATAATGCGGCTGCAGGAGATCATACGGAGTATTCTGGTCAAACATACAGGACAGCCGATGGAAAAGATAGTACATGATACCGACCGTGACTTTTATCTAAATCCGCAGCAGTCGATGGAATACGGGCTTATCGACGAGATATTAAGCAAGCAGCCGGAAGAAGCGGCTAGAGATAAAAAGAAGTAGCCACGGCTATAAAGGCTCGTTATAGAGCTCATAATATCTCCGTGACAGCCGGGTGGGGGTAGGCAACCCCTGCCTGGCGCCGAACTCACAAACACAGAGGCGGGCGGTGATATCACCCAGGTGCCCACACTCCTCAAGTCCCTTGTTTTTCAATAAACCGTATATGAAACCTGCGGCAAATGCGTCACCAGCGCCGGTGGTATCCACAGCATTTACCCCGGCATAATCGGCAGATCCGACCATGCATTCGCCATCGTCACTTGCGATATAACAGGAGGCAGGTGAAGCCGTTCCGCAGACCGTATCCTCGCCATTTCCCAGAGTGACGACTACGGTACGACAGCCCTGCTTACGGCAAGCTTCGGCGCCGCTCCTGAAGTCTTTGCCGGTGAGTTTTTCCACTTCTTTGCGGTTGATAAACAGGATATCGGTTCTACCCAGTATCGGAGCCAGTACTCCGATCCCTCTACTGACATACAGCTCGCCGGGCGAAAAGCTCAGCTTAACCGATGGCGCCAGCTTACTTACCAGCTCCAGAGACAGCCGAAACTGCTCATCGTTGACAAAAGAAGACAGGTGCAGCAGGATAGATTCGTTTATAAAACCAACACTCAGGTCATTATCACAAAGCAGGCTGTTGGCGCCGGGGGTGACATATATGGAGCGCTCCCCTGAACTATCACTGAAGCAAAGCGTCGAGCCGCTTTCTATCCTATGTTTTACCGTTATCTGGCTGATATTAACACCTGCTGCCTTGAGGTCTTCGATTATAAGTTTTCCTTTATCGTCATCGCCAACAGCACCGATGAAACCGACATCGACGCCCAACATGGCAAGACCGTAGATGGTATTGGCAGCCGATCCGCCAGGGAAGCACCCCATCTCCTCAGCCACTGCCTCGCCGTCACAGAGTACGCGCTCCACCTTATATATTTTGTCTATATTTAGCGCTCCCAGCCCGGTAACATCGGAATTCTTTATCATAACACTGCCTTTTTATCCCAGCTTTCCAGCTTCTTCCCTGACCAGCCGTCGCAACCTGCGGTGAAGGGAGATGACATGGTATATGTCACCTCCACCGGATAGCCAGTGAAAGTTGTTGCGGTTGCTATCTTTAAATGTAGTTTTTTCAGCTGCTTTCACCGCTTCCTCTGCTTTGTTCCGCCCGCCTTCCTGCCAAGCCTTTAGCACCGGCATAAGGTCACCGATGTTAATGGATGCCAGGCTCATGGTGGCGTATGGCAATGCATACTGGTTGGCGTTAAATGCTATCGCCAGACCGCCTGAGGTATCTACCTCCTTTAGCATCCTGAAGTCGGTTATGCTGTCGCCCACCGCCACCCATAGAGATAGCGCTATCTTCGTCCTCTTAGAGAAATCGACCAGCGCAGCTACCTTTCTTCTGCCGCCCACCGGTTTTACCTGCCTTATCGCCTGCCCAAACCTGGTATCTGGCAGCAGCTTCCAGAAAAAGTAATCCAGCCTTTGCTTTATCGCGCTGTCGTCGTCTTTTACATCGAGTATTTCCATTTCGGCTTGCTCCAGCAGGGTAGTATCATCTTTACATAACATATTTTTCAATCCGTCCAGCCCGAATTTCGTGCATGCGACATTATTTCTTTCTATACCAAGCTTCTTCGTAATATGACAGGCATATTGCTCATACGTGGTAGTGATGCAGAAGACCTCCCAGCCATTACTCCTTAGAGAGGCGATAATCTCAAAGGCGCCATCGTTTAATGTCGCGCTAGCAGCAGAAGCGGCAATATCGGCTTCCGAAATGTCGTGCAGTAGTAGGAAGGGGACTATAAGCGAAAGCGTATCTCCCGGCTCATAGCCTTCTCTGTCTTCCATCGTCAGCAGGTCATCATAGCGACTGATAACCTCGAATATCTGGTCGCCGTTGGGAATAAGCTTCATCAGGTCATAGGCGTTATCCTGTGGCGAAAGTGGTCCTTCGAGGTCGAAACATATGGGATTCATAATCAAACCTTGCCTTCCACTATATTATCAATCTCATTTGTCAGATCGTAGCCGTTTATCGGTTTGCCGCTGGCATCTACCACTGTGCCTTCACTTATTTTTACCTTTCCCCGAACGAATGTCTTCATCGTAGATACTATTAAAGGAAACTCCCGCTTTAATCCCTGTTGACGAATAAGATTGAACAGCTTATTATCTTCACCCTGATCTGTTTTGATTTCTTTAATGCTTTTACCTTCCACCTGAAATCGATATTCTTCGAAGGCACCTCCGGTGATAGGGAAGGTACAGTATGCCACCACCGGGCCCCTGTCCAGTTCCGGAGTTACCAGGTGCATCATAACACCGGTGCTGATAGCTTTGTTCTCTATCAGCTGCCAGATTACCTCCTGCCAGGTGCCGGCAGGCCCACCGGGTGCTGCCGGGTGCAGGTTAATCATATCGTATCGCCGGCACATCTCCTCGCCAACTATCAGCATATAGCCGGCTAACACACACAGGTCGGGGTGGAAATCCTTGAGCCTGTCCATAACCTGCCGGTCATATTCCAGACGCCATCGGGGGAGAACGTTTCCCTGCAGACGATCACGTTTGCCATTCTTATACCTCTGATACGAGTAACAGACGAGTGGTATATCGAGGCTTTTTACCAACTCCATAAAGAGGTCGCTTTCCGCCGATTCCCCGGGCTCACGACTGCAGAAGACAAAATCAAACTCGGCATCAACATCCTCCTCTTTCAGACTATTCCAAGCAGTCTCAAGCAGCTCACAGGCGGCTCTATCCCTGCCGGTGGAAAACCAGCCGAAGCTATACATTACCTATTTCCCAACTTCTTTCTTATTCTGTTACCGAGGCTTAAAAAGTGGATAAGCGGATTCGTTCTACTGCCGTAAATCTTTCCCTGCACCAGCGATTCGATAAAATCATCACGCCCGTCGAACTCCGGCATCTCCACATAGGCTTTGCCGATTTCAGAAAGCGTATGGGCGTCGCTGCCGGCGCTCTGTGGAAGGTTATGCTTAATAGCGAAGTTTTGCGGGCGACTCATGTTCTGGTAGGGGAGGGTGCGGGCATTGAAGACTTCTATCATATCAATACGATCTGCTATCTTATTAAGAGCCTTGCTTTTAAGCGCCGATGGACGGAATATATCGAATGGGTGCGGTATGCACACCAGGCCGTTTTGTTCCCTGATTCTTGATATGGTTTCATCGACTGAGATGCCGCTGGGTATGGTTTCCTTTAGAAACATACCCATTATCTCGCCTTCAGGGGTCAACACCTCTTCGGCGACAATAACCATAAAAGGGGCGATATCTCTTAGCTTGATAGCGCCTTCGGTCGTCCCGTGATCGCATGTGGCGATGCAGTTAATGCCCAGCTCGAGGCAGCGTTCTATCACTCCTTCCAGCTTGTTGCTGGAGTCTATAGAGTACTCGGTATGTATATGTAAGTCGGCTTTGAACATCTACTGGCTAATCCTCTCCAGATAGTCGCCGGTGCGGGTATCGATCTTGATGATATCTCCTTCGTTGATGAAAAGCGGCACCTGTATGGTAATACCAGTTTCCAATTTAGCCGGCTTGTTGCCAGCGGTGGCGGTATCCCCCTTGAAGCCAGGTTCGGTCTCGGTTACCTTCAGCTCTACGGTGATAGGCATTTCAACACCGATTATCTTTCCCTTGTAACTAGACACCTCCAGTGACATCCCTTCCTTAAGATAATCCACGGCATCGCCCAGCTGCGAGTCGTTCAAAGGCATCTGCTCGTAGTTTTCCTCGTCCATAAAGTAGTAAAGGTCACCATCGTTATAAAGATACTGCATCTTTCGGTAATCCAGCCGTGCCCGGACGAACTTATCATCCGATTGAAAGGTCTGCTCTATGGTATGCCCGCCAACTATGTCGCGAAGCTTGAGACGGGCGAGTGCCGTTCTTTTCATCTTCACGTGCTTGTAATCGACAACTTGGTACAGTTTATCGTTCAGCTCTATGACTATTCCTTTTCTCAACTCGGTGCTGTTTATCATGCCCGGTTTAAACCTCCATCTTTTGTGCCTGTGATAGTACCCTTATTCTACCATTTTCCATAGCCACCGTATCCTCTATCCGGACTCCGCCCCAGCCGCTGATGTAAATACCCGGCTCTATGGTGAATACCATTCCGTTAACCAGAACGTCCTCCGAGCTTGAGCCGAGGTGAGGTTTTTCGTGGGGCGCCAGCCCGATACCATGCCCCAGGCTATGCCCGAAGTTTTCACCGTAGCCGGCTCTTTTTATAACCTCTCTTGCCAGTGCGTCCGCTTGAACACCGGTCATTCCCTCTTTTATACCGTTTATCGCTGCCGTCTGAGCTTCTAATACGACCCCATATACCTTTCTAAAGGTATCGTCGAAAGCACCAGTACAAATGGTTCGGCTAAGGTCGCTGCAATATCCCTGAACACGAGCGCCGATATCGATAACGATTGGCTCACCCTTTTCTATTATGTGCCCCGATGGTCTGGCATGGGGCAGTGCGGCATTGGCACCAGCGGCAACTATAACTTCGAATGGCAACGCCTGGCTGCTGTTATCGCGCAGAGATCTCTCTATCTTCCATGCAATATCTTCTTCCGTCATACCGGGTATTATTTCGGCGACAACACCATCCATAACGGTATCGCTTATCGCTATGGCCTTTGTAATCAATTCTATTTCACATGGTTCTTTGACCGCCCTCATGTGCTCGACAAATCCGCTGATAGGGACTAGGTGCATCTGCGGATCGGAATCGTCCAGTATGTTGCTCAAGCGGCGGTATGTATCGAAGCTCAGGTGGTCAGCTTCGAATCCCAGTTTTTTTATGTTCAAGCCGAATATCAGTTCGGGAAACCAGC
>DUFE01000058.1 GCA_011170385.1 Dehalococcoidia bacterium
ATGCCGTGCTCCTTCGCCAGCACCGCCAGCGAATAGGTGCCGATCTTGTTGGCGGTATCGCCGTTTCTGGTGATCCTGTCCGCCCCGACGATAACGCAGCCCACCTCCCCCCGCTGCATAACGCAGCCAGCCATGGAGTCGGTTATCAAAGTGAAGGGCACGCCCGCCTGCTGCAGCTCCCAGGCAGTCAGCCTTGCCCCCTGGAGGCGGGGGCGGGTTTCGGTGGCAAAAACTTTTAACTTCTTACCCTGCCGGTGGGCGCAGATTATCACCCCCAGGGCGGTGCCGTAGCCGGCAGTGGCTAAAGGGCCGGTATTGCAGTGGGTCATTACTCCGCTGCCGTCCTCTATAAGCTCGGCACCGAGGCGGCTGATGCTCTCGGTGGCTGCTTCTTCCTCGGCATGTATTTTAACCGCCTCGTCCACCAGCGACTTTTTAATACCGGCGACATCGCCACCAGTTTCGGCGATACGCTTCATCCGTTCGGCGACGGCAAACAGATTGACAGCGGTGGGGCGGGTGACGCCGATGGTTTCGATAACAATAGAAAGCTCTTTTAAAAATCCCTCTCTATCGGCTACTTTTATCTCGTTAGCGCCCAGGGCGATTCCATAGGCAGCGGTAACGCCGATAGCCGGCGCCCCCCTGACCATCATATCGCTTATCGCACCGGCGACAGCCTTATAGCTGCCAAGCTCTACGTAGGACTCTTCAGCAGGCAGTCTGTTCTGGTCGATTATCCTTACCCTGTCGCCGAGCCAATCTATTACTTTCATAGGCCTAGCTGCGCATCGTCCTGGCAAAAAGTAGTGTGCCGATTGTAAAAACGACTGCCGCCCAGCCGCACAGGAAGAAGAAGTCCCCGGTTACAGCTTCGAAACCGGCTCCGCGGGTGATGATTGTGCGCGCCGCATCGACGGCATGGGAGAAGGGGAAGATATCGGCAAAGGTTCGGATATAGGATGGCATAAATTCAGATGAGAACCAGACGCCGGAGAGGATAGCCAGCGGCATCGAGAACAGCCAGCTCAAGGACTCGCCCTGATTTTCGCTTTTAGACAGCGACGCCACCACCATGCCAATGCCGATGCTGCAGATGGCGGTCAGCAGGAAAATGGCAAACGCCAGCCAGATGCTGCCGATTATATCCATGCCGAACAGCCAGCCCAGCAACATGAATATGACTATCTGGATGATGGCTATGAGCACCATGCTCAAAGAGTAGCCGGCGATAAACTCCCATGGTCTGGCAGGGGTGGTAAGCATGCGGTACAGAAAGCGGCTCTCCTTGTCCCGTAGCATCAGTCGCCCGGAGGTAGGTATCATAATTAAAAGGCCAAAGATTATTATCCCCGGCCCGATAAAATCCACGCTGGTTACCTCGGTCTCTATATTGATTGGGTTGGCATTGATGGTTACCGGTATTTCAACGCCGGCAAAGGTGCGGGTAACGGTATCTATCGTCGATATAACCTGCCCCGATACCTGTAAATCGCTCTCGTCGTAGGTTATGTCTAATTCTATATTACCATCGGCGCCCTGTAATACATACGATACCTGCTGGCCGAAGCCTTCAGGCAAGACGATATAGACGCTCAAATCGCCCTGCTTCAGCGCTTCCAATGCATCTTCGGCATCATCCAGCATCTCTACCTCAAAGGCAGGTACCATCGATATGGCTTCGTCGACGAAGCCCTGCGATACCTGCGAGCCGTCATTATCGACGACACCGATTGTATAGCTGGGGCTGGAATCGCCAAATGAGATACCCAGAACCAGCATAAAAAGCAGCGGGAAAGCCAGTACGAAGCTCAGCGCCAGTACGTCGCGACAGGTCTCCTTCAGGCTGCGGATGAATAGTTGCCAGAACCTCATTCCCGCAGCTCCTTACCTGTTATATTAATGAAAACATCCTCCAGCGTCGGCTCCTTGATGTATGCCGAGCGTATCGAGACATTGGCATCGTGCAGCCGGTCGACGATCTCCCGGAAATCGATCTTCTTATCGGTTATGGTCATAGTGCCGTTACTTATATCGATTTTGGCGTATCTTTCCCTCATTTCGATTATCAGTTTCTGTGTCAGGTTCCAGGCTTGAACGACCATGGTATGGGTGTCTATCATACCCGTCTTCAGGTCGAGGGCGGTGCCCAGAGCAACAATCTTGCCCTCGTCTATTATACCGATGCGATCAGCGAGGAAATCCGCCTCTTCCATATAGTGGGTGGTCAACAGTATCGTCTTTTCGCCCTTGAGACGGGCGATGTAGCTCCAGACAGCGCGCCTCGCCTGCGGATCCAATCCCAGTGTAGGCTCATCGAGGAAGATGATATCCGGGTTGTGAATCAACGCCATGGCAATGTTTAAACGCCGCTTCATACCGCCGGAGAACCTGCGCACCTGCTCTTTAGCCCGGTCGGCAAGCCCCATCGTCTGCAGCATTAGCTGCGACCAGGTCTTAAGCTTCTTCGGATCGATACCGTGCAATCGCCCGACCAGGTTCAGGTTCTCCCGCGAGCTTAAATGCTCGGAAAGGGTGGTATCCTGCGGGGAGACGCCGATGACCTCTTTAACCCTGTATGGCTCTCTGTTTATATCGTAGCCCATAATGCGTGCGGTGCCGCCGGTGGGTTTGAGCAAACAGCATAGCATACTGATAGTGGTCGTTTTGCCGGCGCCGTTGGGCCCCAGGAAGGCGAACAGCTCGCCCTTCTTGATGTCCAGGTTGATGCTGTCCACAGCGACCAGCTCGCCGAATTGCTTACGCAGACCGAAGGTCTGGATGGCGAAGCTATCGTCCGGCTCTCTGTCAAGCCTCGGGTCTTCGGCGGTCATTTCACCCCTTTATGGCGGAGATAGGGGAATTATAACACAATTTTACACAGAGAAAAGTAGAATAAGGAACTCGAGGGGGAAGACTGCCTCCCATTGCCTTGACACAAACGGAGAAACTAATATAGACTGCCTTACCCCCATAATACAAAGAGGAATTCTATGGTTATCAGCCCAGAGATGATAAGCGAGCTTGAGAGCCGGGTCGGCATCGAGGAAACCTCGCTGGTGTACGAAATCGAGAAGGGGATGATCCGGCGCTTCGCCCGTGCCGTTGGTGATACCAACCCCCTGTGGCAGGACGAAACCTACGCCAAAAAAAGCGGCTATGGCAACATCATCGCTCCGCCCAACTTTATTTTGACCCTGGGCTTTGACCGCGTGCTGGATGCCTTTATCTCCGATCCTTCCATTACCGTGCTTCACGGCAGCACAGAGGTAGAGTACTACCAGCCGGTTTGTGCCGGGGATATAATCACGGCGACCCCTAAAATCGTAAACGTCCGCCAGCGGCAGGGGAAAGAGGGGGCAACGATATTCGTTACCTTCGAGATAGCATACGTAAATCAGCGGCAGGAAGCTGTCTCCAATTGCCGCCAGATGGCTATAATTTACTAGGTTTGGAATAGATATGAGCAGCCAGCTATTCTACGAAGATATCACCGAAGGGGAAGACATCACACCGTTGGTAAAGCAACCGACCACAACTCAGCTGGTGATGTGGGCTGGCGCCTCCGGTGACCATAACCCCATCCACTACGATAAAGACTTCGCATTAAAACAGGGGTTGCCCGGGGTTATCGTTCACGGGCAGCTATCAGGCGCCTTTCTGGGGCAGATGCTGACCGACTGGATAGGTGAACGGGGTTACCTTAAGAAGCTATCCATTTCCTACAAGGGCATGAACCTGCCAGGCGAAACCATTACATGCAGGGGAACGGTTACCAAAAAATGTATCGAAGACGATAATCACCTGGTAGCCCTTAAGATATGGGCGGAGAAACCATTTGGGGAAAAGACGCTTACAGGCACCGCCGTCGTCAACCTGCCGTCTAAGGGCTAGGGTTGCGTTTAACCTGAAACCCTACCCGCCGGGCATACCTTTAGGCACTCGGCGCATCCTCCGGAGGCAGTATAGTAGCTGGAGCAGGCATACTTGTCTATCCGATAGTCATCCCCGTCTTCGGGCTTAGAGATTGCTTTCGCCGGGCATATCCTGATACATGCGCCGCCGCACTCTATACACGGATTTTCCATATAAAGTGGGGGTGATGCATTAAATGCTGCATCGGTAATGACGGCGGCAAGCCTCACCCGTCCGCCGTACTCCGGGGTAAGCAAAAGGCTGCTCCAGCCCAGAATACCCATACCCGCCGCTTTGGCTAGGTGCTTGTAGGATAGGGGTCCTTCCAGAAACCTGGCATCGTAGGGAGCGCCGCCGGCAGACAGCAGCAGACCTTTATAGCCTTTAGCATGTAATCCCTTGACCAGCTTAAAGCCCTCCCAATCCAGAAGGCCATCTATAACATCGGTGTTTGCTTTATACAGGTCACGCAGAGCCATATCCCCGATGAGGGCTCTGGAAGTTACCCGGCTGACAGTTTCCCTAAACACCTCCATCGCCATCACTACTATCGACTTTGCTCCCGGCAGTAGCTTCTGGGCTTCGTCCCACAGCCTGTCATCCTTATACTCGCCGAGGTCAGCCACCCCAACCACATCCACCCCCATGCCCTTCAGAAAATCATCCAGACCCCCGGTATCCTTTCTTGCCATGGCTCGTTCCTCCTTGCCTGTACTTATCCCCGACCCCGATAACCAATCCACGGAGCAGACGCTGGCTCTGTCATCGTCTCCAGTTCGTAGAGCGCCTGCTCGGCAATCTGGCGTACCGCCCCACTGCTGTGGCTCAAGCATAGCTCCACGTGCTCTCTGGCTTCACTGCCACCTATCCTGCCCAGTGCCTGAACAGCCACCAGCTGCACCTCTTTATCGTAATCCTCTGTAAGCCCGATGAGACGAGGCACGGCTTCTTCCTCGCCCAGCTCGCCGCAGGCTATCGCCGCTTCGTAACGAAGCTCGGCGCTATCGCTGGCAAGCTCCTCCAGCAGTATCCGCAACCAGGCGATGTCGCAGTTTTTACCCATAGCGTAAACAGCACTGGTCTTTTGCCTAGTATCACCGCTCCGGTAAGCTTCCATAATAGCCTGCCTTACCCGCTGCAAGCTCAAGGGGGCAACCGCCTCCAGCGCTCGACGCCTGACTTCTGCAGGGTTGCTTTTATCGTCCACGGCAGCCAGTAGCGCCCAGCTAAGCCTGTCTTTATACTCCGCCGATAACCTGCCATGCTCAGCTAGTTCGGCAAACCTGCCCAGGGCAATTGCCGCTTCCTTTCTGACACCGACCGAGCTATCCTGCTCCATCATATCGATTAAAGGCTGGATGAAGGACGCCTCCTCATTCTCCCAGAGACCCTCGATAGCACCGCGGCGTACCACTTCGTCGGTATCTTTCAGGCAGTGCTTGAATATGGCATCGAAGTTGAGTTCGACTCTGTCTTCCATCAGCTCGATCAGCCGATTGACAATCATCCGCCGCCGTTTTGTTTCTATCCTATCCCAGGTTCGAAAAAAAAGCTTCGCCTCTTCCGCATTCAGGTCGGTAAGCTCCGCCAGACCAGAGCTGGTAACAGGTTCATTATTGTCAACCAGTTCGGCGATGATATCTTCGACGGAATCCGGCTCGTCGGCTATCGAGCGGTCATTCTGTTTCCTCATCCTCGCCATACTCCCAGACAGGCTCGGTAAAATAGTCTATATACTCTTCCATAGCCTCAGCGGCTATCTGCTTCATCTGCCTTTTAGTCTCGTCTGCATACTGCGCCAATTCATCGGTATTTATATCGATATCTAGTAGCTCCTTCAGGACGTTGATTATAGCCAGCGCCGCCACCGGGTTATGCACCCGCGAAGTGTACGCCGGTACTTCGCCCAGCAGGCAGATACCGTCTATATCTCTCTCCTTGGCTACCCCCAGCAGCAAACCGTTGAGCCCGGAAATCTGCAGGTTGCCCGCCTGCACCAATCCTCGTTTTGCCAGCTCCTGCGTCATAGTCGCATTGGTGCCTACTCCCCATACCCTGGGCTGCTCGGTGTGATGGATACGGGTCAGGGCGGCGGCACAGGTTAATACCCGCTTTGCGTGAAACCTCAACCCGATATCCAAGACGCAGTTAGCCAGCTCATAGCTTTTATCTGCCGGCTGAGCTTCGCTTAAAAAGAGTATTATATCGCTCTTGCCGGCTTCATTCTTCCAGTAGTAGAAATTATTTCTTGGGAACTGCGGCGCCTCTATCGTGCTATCCTTTACCAACACACCAATAGGATTGAAGAAGTGAGGCGACCTGACCTCGGCAAGGTCCTTGAAGCCCAGCTTTCTATACAGATAAGTGGCGGCTATCATCGCCACGTTGCTTATGCCGGGCCAGGCTGCCAGCATATTGGGTGCTTTTAGCTTCGGGCTGGCGTTTATCTTAACCAGGTCTTTCATAATGCAACCTCTTACCTTAAGGGGTGGCGGGCGGGTATAGATAATATAATTTAGTAGTATTCCTCGCTAACCCTATCCCCTTTATCCCCTTCCCCTTGCAAGGGGAAGGGGAAGATTAGTTGGAGGGACGCAGTCCTTCCAAACCTCCCGCTCTGTTTCACAGGGCTTCGCCCCTTCAATCCTCCTAACTTATTTCCCCATCTCCTCAACCTTACACAGCCTGTCCAATAACTGTAGAGGCTATTTCTTGCTTGCCACCGGCACGCTACTGAAGTACAGCGACGGCGTATTCAAAGAACTGCCCACCCAGCGGGCGTCGCTGCCGATGGCGGCGATGTCTTTGAGCAGTCTGTAAATATTGCCCGATACCATCGTATCCTTGACCCTACCAACCATTCTACCATTTTCCACCTCATAGCCCAATAAGACGTTGCCGGAAAAATCGCCGCCCAAAACATTACCCTGCCCCGCCCCCATAAGGTACTCCACCACCAGCCCCTCCTTTATATCGGCAATCATATCTTCAAAAGAGGCATCCCCCGCCTGTATAACTAAAGCATTAGGCGATACTCCAGGCAGTCCACCGCCGTGCCGGCTGCCGTTGCCAGTGCTCTGCTCTCCGGCCATTGCCGCTGTTTGCAGGTCGTAAAGGAAGCTCTGGGGCACTCCGTCTTTAACAAGTATAGTACTACGGCTAGGTACACCCTCGTCATCGAAGGGCTGGCTGGCTGGGCGATAGGCAATGGTGGAATCATCCCGAAGATACAGCTTATTATCGAAAACAGGTTCACCTAATTTATCGCCGATAGGCGAAGCTCCCTGAAGGACAATCTTACCATTGAAGGCAGCCATCAACGGAGATATGATAGCGCTGGCAACGCCGTTAGGGGTGAATATTACCGGCAGCGACCTCGAAGGTGCCGCCGCCTGCTCTTTCGCCCATTCCAGTTGCTGGATTATTACATCGGTTACGGCTTTGGTGTCTGCCAGCGGATGGCAGGAGCTTTCGCTCTCGCCGACAAAGAGTATATCTGTACCGCGGATAAGATTACCCTCTATCCCCATGCTGAAGATGCTCTTTTTATATCTCGCCCCGCCGCCGTTGGAGTTCATGATACGAACCGATACTATATATCTATCAACACCACCCTCGCAGATGATATCTGCATTGCTTCTCCTGACGGTATCTATCATCTCCTGCCCCAGGGCAATCATCCGCTCCAGCGGCACCTTCTCTACCTCCGGGTCATAGATATCAATCTGCGGATAGTCGGTAAGGTGCGGCAGCTCGAAACAAGCTCTGGCGCCGAACTCGGCCGTCTCTACCGCCGAATCCACCAGCGAGGAGTCATTCTCCGTATCGGTGGTAATGCTGTAGCCGACCCTGCCGTTCTTTATAATACGTAGCGCCACAATCCGGCTCTGGCTGCTCTGGATGTGCTTCAACCGATTGGCTTCGAACTGTACCGGTGTTTCCTCAGTGGTAACTTCAAAAACCTCGGCAGCTTCGGCAACCTTCCTCGCCTGCTCCAGTATCTTTTCCATTATTTACCTCCCACCAGGCAACGCTGTATGCGGATATGCGGGCTGCCGTTGGATACCGGCAGCGGTGACTGCCCGCTCTTGCCACAACCACCACCCTCGTTCATATCTAAATCATCGCCGATGGCGTCTATGTTCTTAAGCGTGGTGAAGACGTTGCCGGTTAGCATCACCGGGCGCACCAGCTCAGCAATCCTACCATTTCTTATCATAAAGGCTTCGCCGGCAGAGAAGGTGAACATCTCCATGCTGGTGGTGCCGCCGTACCAGTTCCGGGCGTAGACTCCCTCTTTGATATCGGCTATCATATCGTTAAAGGCAACCGAGCCCGATTCTATGTAGGTGTTGGTCATCCGTACGATGGGTGGGTATTGGTAGCTAATCGCCCTGGCATTGCCGGTGGGCTCTTCCCCCATTTTTATTGCCGTCTCGCGGGAGTGGAGGCGCCCCACCAGCCTGCCCTCTTTTATGAGATAGGTCTTGGTAGCCGGCACACCCTCATCGTCGTATTTATAGCTTCCCCTCAAGCCCGGTACCAGAGCGCCGTCCACGATATTTAGCTGCCTGCCACCGAACTCCTTGCCCAGCATCATAATCTGGCGCATCCTCTCGTTTTCATAGACGAAGTCGGACTCGGACAGGTGGCCGAATGCCTCGTGGGTGAAGACCCCGGCAAGAACCGGGTCCAGCACCACGGTATATTCACCTCCCTTTACCTGCGGCGCCGAAAGCAACTCAACGGCGCGCTTTGCCATCTCTTCTATATCCCGATGCAGGTTCCCAATCCTGCTAAAGTCCCCGCGGCTGCCCAGGCTCAAGTTGGACTGCTGCACCTCGCCGCCGTCATTGGCGATAGCCATCAGCCGCAGGGTGACATCCGCCCTTTCCTGCTCTATAAAGCTACCGGCGGAATTTATATAGATAGACTTCTTATGGTCGTCTCCGTAGCCGATAACCGAGGTCTGGATTTTAGGCGTCCGCCAGATGATGTCGTTGTATTCGTCCAGCAGCTTTTTCTTATCGGCAAGGGGTATATCCGTCGGTTTCCTGTCCACCCCGACGGATACTTTATCCGTTATTGGCGGTACATCGGCTAACTTGCCCCCGCTATTACCGGCGAGCCTCGCCTGCTCCATCGCCAGCCCAACACGGTCATGCAAATCATCCAGATTGTTGAAGCTGGTGAAGCCCCAGCCGC
>DUFE01000059.1 GCA_011170385.1 Dehalococcoidia bacterium
ACCTTTGACGAAAGAAACGAGGCAGTACTCATCGCCCTGGAAAGGGCGATTAAGGCAGCCAGGAGCATGGGTGTCACCTCATCCATCTGCGGACAGGCACCCTCGGTATACCCCGAACTCACCGAAAAGCTGGTAGCATGGGGCATAACCTCGATTTCAGTAAGCCCGGATATGATTGGTACCACCAGAGAGATAATCGCTAAAGCCGAAGAACGCTTAGAGCACCGATGATTAGTCATCTCAATATCCGCCAGCTGACCGAACAGCGGGAGGAGAGCCTCTCACCACACGCGGCTAAAAGCAAGTCTTCCCGGGGCAGGCAGAGATACGAAGTGTCCTGCGCCATACGCACCGCCTTCCAGCGTGACCGCGACCGCATCATTCACTGCAAAGCCTTCCGCCGCCTCATGCACAAGACGCAGGTGTTTATCGCTCCTATGGGTGACCACTACGTTACCCGCCTCACCCATACCCTTGAAGTTTCCCAACTGGCACGCACTATAGCCCGCGCCTTAAACCTGAACGAAGACCTGACCGAAGCCATCAGCCTGGGGCACGACCTTGGGCACACACCTTTCGGACACATCGGTGAAGACGTTCTCAATGAGCTTTACAAGGACGGCTTCCGCCACAACGAGCAGAGCCTGCGCGTCGTCGATCTTCTGGAGAACAATGGTAGAGGCTTGAACCTCACCTGGGAGGTGAGGGATGGCATTCTCAACCACTCAAAACCAGAAGACAACATTCTTGGTAAAAACTGGGGAAAGATAGGCACCATCGAAGGAGAAGTCTGCCGTATTTCCGATATTATCGCCTATGTCAACCACGATATCGGTGATGCCATCAGAGCCGGCATCCTTACCGAAGGCGATTTGCCTCTTTCTGCGGTCAGGATTCTGGGCAGCACCCACGGAGAGCGCATCAACACCATGGTCTGCGATATAATCGAGAGCTCCTGGGGCTTGACAGGCTACGAAACCACCATCAGCCCATCGGTTAATATGAGCCCCGAAGTCCTGGAGGCGACCAACACTCTGCGACTGTTCCTCTTCGAGCGCGTCTATAACGTGCAATCCGCCAAACGTGAAGCCGATAAAGCCCGCGATGTCGTTCGCAATCTGTATAAATATTTTAGTAACAATCCGGATAAGCTACCGCCGGAGTACTCACTTTTCAGTGATAGAATTGATAGAAGAGCGGTCGACTACATCGCCGGCATGACCGACCAGTATGCCCAGAGACTGGCAAAGGAGTTATCCCTCCAACCATAGTAATCCCTCTATATAATCTACCTCGGTAATGAGACTATCTGTTAAAAAGTTGCTATAATATTAATACTGATATGAGTGCCATTGACGAGGTAAAGCAGCGGACAGACATCGTCGAGGTCGTCAGCCAGTATACCACCCTGTCCAAATCCGGACGTATTCTCAAGGGTTTGTGCCCCTTTCATAGCGAAAAGCACGGCTCTTTCTTCGTCTATCCGGAACAGCAGAGCTGGCACTGCTTTGGCGCCTGCAGCACCGGCGGCGATGTCTTCTCCTTCGTTATGAAGCAGCAGGATATCTGCTTCGGCGAAGCATTGCGATTGCTTGCGGAAAGAGCCGGTGTTACCCTTCCTTCCAAGGGTATGCAGGGAGCGGAAAAAGAGAAGAACGAGCGGCTCTACCAGGCAAATAAAGCTGCCACCGATTACTTCCACCGTCTGCTCGTCGAATCTCCATCGGCGGAGAACGCAAGAAGCTATATCGCCAGACGCAAGCTATCGGAAAAGTCCGTTGCCGATTTTGAATTGGGCTACAGCCCGAATAGCTGGGATTCACTGAAAAAGCACCTCATGGAGAGGGGCTACCGCGATAGTGAGCTCATCGAAGCCGGTCTGGTTATAGAGACCGAGCCGGGGGATAGCCACGATCGCTTCCGCAACAAGCTCATATTCCCAATTGCTGACGATAGAGGACGTATCTGCGGTTTCGGCTCCAGAGTGCTCGATAACTCATCTCCCAAATACGTCAACTCACCGGAAACTCCGATTTTCTCTAAAAGCAACATCCTCTACGGGTTCAAACTCGCCAGGCATGCTATCAAACAGCAGGATCGGGCTGTTATCGTCGAAGGTTATATGGACGTGATAACCGCCCACCAGAACGGCTTCGGCAATGTGGTCGCCTCTATGGGAGTGGCGGTCACTGGAAAACACATCAACCTACTCAAGAGGCTGACTAAAAACATCGTCTTCGCCCTTGATGCTGACGCCGCCCGCGAGGAAGCCATGTTGCGCTGCGTTGGCTACGAAAACACCATCGGCAACGAGGTTAAGGTTATAGTCATGCCACAGGGTAAAGACCCCGACGACGTTATCAAGGATGATAAAGCGGTTTGGCAGAGGTTTTTAGCAGAAGCCAAGCCTATCCTCGATTTTACCTTTGATATGATCATCGCCGGGCTCGACCTCACCAGAGCCAACGACAAGACTATTGCAGCTGCAAAGCTTTTACCTGTCATTTCTCATATAAAGGATGTCATACGTCAGGCGCATTATCTGCAAAAGCTCTCCCATATTATCGATGTGGATGAGCGCACCCTGGAAGCCGCCATGAAAAATCTTATGCCGTCACTGTCGAGAGGGCTGGTGGAAAAACCGAAAACTACATCCGTAACTCTGACTTTTTCATCCAGCCCGCTCGAGGATTACTGCCTGTCGTTACTGCTGCAGCACCCGGAGCTAAAGTCGTATTGTAGCCAGATACTGCCCGAATACTTCGAGGGCAGCGAGAACCGCGAAATATTCATCGCCTTAAAGGATCACAAAGATGCATTATCTATCAAGGACAGGTTGGATAGTGCTATCTGGGAACATATTGATCGCCTTACAAACAAGGAATTGCCATCCTCGAACAATATAGAACAGAAACTTACCGATTGTATCTCCCGCCTTAAGCTCATTTATTTCAAGAGCCTCGAAACGAAGAGGGGGGTGATATTTGCATCAGAAGCTGAGTCTAAAGGTTCGGGGGCAGACAGGCTCAAACTGGAGGAAGAAGGGATAGAACCCAGCAGCCAGATGAGAGATATTTTCAGGCAAAGATCTACCCTAGGTCACAGAAAAAGGAAATATTGATGGAACTGGATAATAAAGATAGCGATAAAGAAACAGACGACATCTTGAGTAAAAACGACGAAGATGGACATACGGAAGAAAGTCCGGAGGACGGGAATCTTTCAACGAAAGAGGAAACCGATGAGCCCACTGACCTACCGACCAAATCACCTCTATCCTTGAACCAGATAGAGGAGCCGGGGATAGTCGACGATCCGGTCCGTATGTATCTCCACGAGATAGGCCGTGTGCCTCTGCTTACCGCAGATAAGGAGAAGGTGCTGGCTAAGAATATGGAGGCGGGCAAGCGAATTAAGGAAATCAACGAAAAATACTACAAGAGGCACGGTAGAGCGCCTACGGCAAACGAAACCATCATATCGATGCTTATCGAGCTGGGGCAGTCCGCCGATATCATTCGTCTGCTTCAGCAGGAGTTAGGAATAGAAGCCAATGACATATTTAAGAGCGCTATCGGTAACACCTTATTACGGAATAGTATAATCAACGAGATAGACCAGAAACTAACCCAGGATATCGCCATAAAAATGGGAGTCAACATTCCGGAAATGGAACAATCCCTCATAGACCTGTCGCTTAATATCAGGCTTTTAACAGAAGATATACTCAATGCCATAAACGACGATATCTCTCTATCCGAAATAGAAGCCTTCACCTCAAACAACTCCTTCCTGAAGTCCATCCAGCCTTATGAAAGCAATAACAATTTCTACCTTAGCAATATCATCAGCGAAGCGGAAAAAGCCGAAAAACACCTCATTGAAGCCAACCTTCGGCTGGTGGTCAGCGTCGCTAAGAAGCATATCGGACGAGGTATGCCGCTTCTCGACCTCCTTCAGGAAGGCAACATGGGTCTTATCCGCGCCGTGGAGAAGTTCGACTATCATCGTGGCTACAAGTTCAGCACCTATGCCACCTGGTGGATTCGCCAAGCCATAACCCGCGCCATCGCCGACCAGGCACGTACCATTCGTATCCCGGTACATATGGTCGAAACCATAAACAAGCTTCTTAGTGTTAGCCGCAACCTGTCCCAGGAATATGGCCGTGAGCCAACACCCAAGGAAATCGGCGACGAGCTTGAGATTTCTCCGGATAAGGTCAGGGAGATTATCAAGGTATCCCAGCTACCCATCTCCCTAGAGGCTCCGATAGGAGAGGAAGAGGATAGTCACCTGGGTGATTTTATCGAAGACCACAATGCGTTGCCGCCACCCGATGCCGCTTCAAGGCAGCTATTGAAGGAGCAGATAGAAGATGTCCTTTCCAGCCTCACCCCCCGCGAAAGGCGCGTTTTACAGCTACGCTTCGGGCTTGAGGATGGGCGCAGCCGCACCCTTGAAGAGGTGGGCAAGGAGTTCAACGTTACCCGCGAGCGCATCCGCCAGATTGAAGCCAAAGCATTGAGAAAGCTACGTCACCCCACCCGCAGCCGAAAGCTAAAGGATTACCTGGAATAACTATATAGCTCAGCCTTCTAATATGGCTTTGATATTAGCCGCTGCCAGATCGGCTTCTCGCTCTATCTGCCCCATTGCCAGTTTCTCGCTGATCTTGCCCAGCACTGGTACCGGTATTGAATATTCCACTACTACGTTCACCAGGGTGCCACCATCTTCCGGGGTTAATGTCCAATTCCAAGCACTTTTAATGCCCCCTTTGCTTTCGGTGACATACCTCTTGTTGGGCACATACTCTAAAACCTCCGACTCCCCCTTGAGAGGCAAGCCAGCTAGCTTGAATGTATATCCATATTTCTGGCCCACTCCCTGCCCTTTTATGTCCCGTATGTCGCTGATACTGGCAAACCACTCCATTTCGTTTGCCGGATTGGAAATGTAGGCAAAAACCTTATCTATATCCGCATTGACCTTGATACTCCGCTCTACTTTAGCCATACTGCCACCTCCTTGACCATTATATTCAAGCGTAGTTTTTGTGTTTCATCGTTACGCAATCAATACGCAATCCACTATGCGTATCGCTATCACCGAGCCATTGTATCTGCCCTGCACCGTTACCTCCTGCCCTTTCTCCAGATGAGACAGCTCGGTTGCATGCCTCTTGTCGAATATGCACTGGACGCTCTGCATAAGGTCTCCCTCACTGGTAGACAACCTTATATAATGGTTAGCGCTGACATTTTTTATATCTATCAGTGAAACCACACCGGTTATTCTCAATACCTTGCCGGCAAATCTTTCATCAGCGGCAACATCGTCTTCATCATATGCCTTGAATATCTCCATAACGCCTAATTCTTCCGCCGCCTTTTCCGGCTCGGGTTCAGTTTCAGGCTTCACCTTGGTTTCGGGCGTAACCTCTGCCGCAGGCAGCACCTCTTTTTCTTCATCTGCTGCAATCTCAACCGCGGCATTCACCTCTTTTACCTCCTCAACCTCCACTTCCTCCGCAGCACACCCTTCTACCTCCGCCTCCTGCTTGATTTCGGGTTCCGGCTCAGGCTCCGGTTCTGACTCTGGCTTTGGTTCTGGTTCGGGCTCCGCCGCCACTTTTACTTCTTCTTCCATCGCCTGTTTTTCCTCACCCGATTCTTCTTCCGCATCGGTAACTTCCATCTCCTGTACATCTTCTGGCTCAGGCTCCGGTTCTTGTTCGTATCCTTCCACCGACTCTTCCCCGGTTTTCCATAGCCTCTCCTCTTTAAGCTGACGATATGTTTTATCTATCTTTCTGTAACCACCCGATATAATCGGATAGCCACACCACTGGCAAGCCCAATCCAGTGTTCTCAAAGTCTCTCGTCCACAGTTATGACACCTTGGCATTTTACACCTCTCTTAAAGACTATATTCGCTGTTTTCTTTTGTCAATACCACCGGAGCCTTTTTCTCCATTGTTCCTATAACCTGCATAGATGGTTTAATATCTCCCCATCTATGTTAAAATATTCTCTGAAGATGATACCCGTTAAACTTAAAATGCGCAACTTTATGCCCTATCGAGGAGATATACCGCCGTTCTCTTTTGAGGGCATCCACACCGCCTGCATCTGCGGAGACAATGGCAACGGTAAATCGGCGCTTATTGACGCCATTACCTGGGCGCTCTGGGGCAAGACCCGCACGGAGGGCACCAAGATAAGCGATGACGCCCTCATTCACGCCGAAGAGAACGATATGGAGGTGGAGTTCGACTTTACCATCGGCGATCAGGACTACCGCATCATCAGAAAGCACGCCAGACCCAGACGTCGAACGGCTTCCGGTCAGAGCAGCCTCGATCTTTTCATCGCCGCCAACGGCGTCTATAAATCCCTCACTGGCAACACGAAAAGCGACACTCAGCAGAAGTTAATTTCACTTCTCAATATGGATTATGACACCTTTATCAATAGCGCTTTTTTAAAGCAGGGGCACGCCGATAAGTTCACCAAGCAGCCGCCATCCAAACGCAAAGAAGTGCTGGCAAATATATTGAGACTCTCCCTTTACGATCAGCTAGAGGAAAAAGCCCGCGAACTGGGCAGGCAATTGCAGGTGGAAAGGACACAATTAGAAACCTCCATCTGTGATATAAATCAGGAACTAGACAAGAAGCCGGAGGTCGAAGCCGGGCTGGAGCAGGCGCAGCAGGAGCTGGCTAACCTCGAAGGCTTTTTAAAGAAATGCACGGAAGCACTGAACCGGCTGCGACAGGAAAAGCAGTCCCTGGAGCACAAGAAGCTGCAGCTGGCACAGCTCGAAGAGCATATTGAAAAGAGCCGCAGTGATCTTAATCGCTGGCATAGCCAGATGGCACAGCGCCTCAAGAGATTGGACGAATATCGGCAGCTTATTTCCCGTCGTGAAGATACAGAAGATGGATATCGCCGTTTCGGTCAGGCACAGAACCTGAACAACGAGCTTAACGAGAAGCTTCAGCGGCTTAACCGGATAAAAGACAAAAAGTCTCAACTGGAGCAGGCTATACATAAGGCGCAATCGGCTCTCCTTGCCGATCACGCTGTCGCCCGTAACAGAATAGCCGAGCTGGAAGCCGTATCGCAGGGGCTACCGCAACTTAAAAGCAACCTCGCAAAGCTCAACGAAGAAAAGAGTCGACTGTCTGATATGGAAAACTCCTTAGAAGCAAAGAGAAACGAACAGCAACAGCTACACTCACTCGTTCACGAACTGGAACGCAGCCGGGAACAACGGCAGCGGGAGATAAAAGAGGTAGCGGAGAAGATCAACCTTCTTAATGCACAGACGGATGCAGCCTGCCCTCTATGCGAGACCAGATTAACCCACCAGGGGTTGGAAATCATCACCGATAAGTACAGCGACGATATGGATGCAAAAATAAAAGAGCAAGACGAAAGCGAAGCTGATCTTACCTCAAAGAAAGCCGAGATGGAGCTGATAACGAAAGGGATCTCTCAGATGGAAGCAGACCTGAACAGGGATAGGCTTTCTCTTCAGGGAAAGACCAGCGTTATTGTAAGATCTATCTCCGAAGCCGAAGAGGCTGATGTAAAACTGAATACGGAAAGGGAACTTCTTGCTGATATCGAATATCGCCTGGCTTCCAAAAGCTTTGCCCCTCACGAGCAGGAGGCATTAGCCGGGCTTGAATCCGAAATCGATAGCCTGGGATACGATGCCAACCAGCATGATCAAGCCATAAAGCAGGTTGCGGAGTTCCGGCAATACGAGCTGCAGCAGCAAAAGCTTGACGAGGCGTTACGGCTGCTAGCCGTGGAGCAGCAAGAGGTCTCCAGAGCCGAAGAAGCGGTAAGAGAACTTGAAAAACGCATAGAATTCGATTCTGAAAAGAAGCAGGCGCTGGCTTCAGAACTCGAATTCCTGCCGGGGATAGAAGGCGAATTGCAACAAGCAGAAGCCGAACACCAAACTTTTACCGATAGCCAGCGACAGGCACAGGAAAAAACGGGCAACCTTAAGGGCAGGCTGGATTATCTGCTGAAACAGGAGACTGTCAGGAAAGAGAAGGAAAACCACCTTAAGCGTTTGGGCGACGAGGATAGTATATATACCACGCTGGCTACCGCTTTCGGCAAGAAGGGAATACAGGCGATGCTCATCGAAATGGCGCTCCCCGAAATCGAAACCGAAGCCAACCGCTTGCTGGGTCGCATGACCGACAACCGCATGCACGTCAAGATTGAAGCGCAACGCCAGTCTAAAAAGGGAGAGCCGATAGAAACGCTTGACATCATTATTTCAGACGAGCTGGGTCCACGTCCCTATGAGACATATAGCGGCGGCGAAGCCTTCCGCATCGACTTTGCCATCCGCATCGCCCTTTCCCGCCTGCTGGCAAAAAGAGCCGGTGCGCCTTTGCCGACATTGATTATTGACGAGGGCTTCGGCACACAGGACAGTACCGGTATAGAGAAGCTGAAAGAAGCCATTAACTCTATAAAGGACAGTTTCGACAAGATTATTGTTATCACTCATATGGAAGAGCTAAAAGACGCCTTCCCGACGCGCATCAACGTGGTTAAAACCGCCCATGGCTCGACTCTCGAACTGGATTAGCCTATAAACCGAGGTCTTCGGCGATACCCTTCATCGCCTCCAGGCTCAATTCGATAAACTCGTCGAGCTCAAGCCCAAGCTCGCTGCAACTGGCAATCTGTTCCCTGCTGGCGCCGGCGGCAAAGCTCTTCTCCTTGAATCTTTTCCTTATCGACTTTGGCTCAACTCCGGACAGCTTCTTGTCCGGACGCACCAGAGCGGCTGCGGTGATCAAGCCAGTTATCGGGTCGGCGCAGTAGAGGGCTTTATCCAGAT
>DUFE01000006.1 GCA_011170385.1 Dehalococcoidia bacterium
CTACCACCTACTGTAAGGAGCCCGAGGTTATTGCCGAGGTATCCAAGGGGCTAGGGGAGGCTATGGCCGGGCTGGATATAAAACAAATCCCGGATGAAGAGCTGCTGTCACCGAGGGGATGGTAGCATTGGCAATCATTATCAGCCACTACCTGCCGTCCCATCGTATAGCTCATACCAATTATATCCCGTACAGGGTATCGCCCTATGCATAGAGTCGAGGTCTACGTTAAAGAAGACCTGCCCGATGCCAGGGGGCAGGGATTGGCGCGGGATATTTATGACCTTGGTATAAGCGATGTCTCCGATGTCCGCGTTGTGGATATCTACTGGCTGGGCGCCGACCTTAAAACCGACGAATTAGAGCTTATCTGCCGTAACCTGCTTGCCGACCCGGTAACGCATAGCTACCGCTACGATACGGACAGTCGCCACCAGAGTAATGACAGCCTTCACTCAATCGAGGTAGCTTATAACGCCGGTGTCGCCGACCCTGTCGAGGAAACAGCGATGAAGGCATTGCTAGATCTGGGTATTGATAATGTCAAAGCTATTAAGACTGCAAAGTGTTATCTTATAAAAGGCGGGCTTAATGAAGAGCAGCTCGAGAAAATCTGTAGTCGTCTGCTGGTAAATCCCATCATCCAGCACATCGTTGATGAGGAATCGATTGTCTTCACCGAAAGCCCGCAATATACCTACCAGCTGGAGTACGTCGAACTACTGGGGGCTGATAACCATCGGGGCATCGCCCACCGTTTCGGCTTCAGCGATAACGAAATCGAGGCTATAGCCGCCTATTTCACCAGTCAGGGGCGTAATCCTACCGATGCCGAACTGGAAACACTGGCACAGACCTGGTCCGAGCACTGTGTCCACAAGACGTTCAAGGGCAAAATCAGCTTCAATGGCGAGACGATAGATAACCTGCTTAAGAGCACCGTTGCTCGGGCAACGCAGGAACTCGCTAAGCCGTGGTGCCTGTCTGTGTTCAAAGACAACGCCGGCGTTATCGATTTCGACGGCGAGTGGGCGCTGTGCTTCAAGGTAGAGACCCACAACCACCCCTCGGCGATTGAGCCCTACGGTGGCGCCTCTACCGGCATCGGCGGCGTCGTCCGTGACGTGCTTGGTACCGGATCGAGCGCCTGGCCTATCTGTAATACCGATGTCTTCTGCTTCGGCCAGCCTGATTTATCATATGATAAACTACTGCCGGGGGTGCTACACCCACGCCGCATGCTCAAGGGTGTCCGCGCCGGCGTCGCCGATTACGGTAACCGTCTGGGCATCCCCACTATCAATGGAGCTATACTCTTCGACGAGCGCTATGTAGCCAATCCGCTGATATACTGCGGCACCGTAGGGCTGATGCCTAAAGACAAAGCCCAGATGGGGCAGCAGCTGCCCGGAGACCTGGTGGTGGTTGCCGGCGGCAGGACCGGTCGCGACGGTATCCATGGTGTCACTTTCGCTTCGGAGCAACTCAACAAGGATTCCACCGAACTGTCCTTCAGCTCGGTGCAGATAGGCAGCCCCATCGTGGAGAAGAAACTGATAGATACCCTGGTTCAGGCAAGAGACCGTAACCTGTTCCGCCGCATAACCGACTGCGGTGGCGGTGGGCTGTCGTCGGCGGTGGGCGAGATGGCCGCCGAGACAGGTGTACGCGTATATCTGGACAGGGTGCCGCTGAAATACGCCGGTCTGTCCTACTCCGAGATATGGATATCCGAATCTCAGGAGCGGATGCTATTGGCGGTACCGCCGGAGTGTGCTGACGAGTTGCTGAAGCTCTTCGCCAACGAGGGTACCGAGGCGACCGTCATCGGCGAGTTCACCGACGATAAAAAGCTGAAGCTCTTCTATAACGATAACCTGGTATGCAACCTTGAGATGGACTTCCTGCACAAAGGTCTGCCGCAACTAGAGATGGAAGCCGAATGGCAGCAGCCAAAACATATCGAGCCTGACTTCACGGCACCGGATTTAGCCGAATCCCTTTTAAAGATACTCGCATTGTGGAACGTATGCAGCAAGGAGTGGGTCATACGCCAGTACGACCACGAGGTGCAGGGCGGCAGCGTACTCAAGCCGCTGGTCGGCAGGAAGAGCGACGGCCCCGGCGATGCCGCCATCATCCGCCCTATCCTTAACTCCGATAGAGGCATTATCATCTCCAACGGCATCAACCCTAAATACAGTGACATTGACCCCTACTGGATGGCGGCTTCTGCCATAGACGAAGCCCTGCGTCAGATTATCGCCGTGGGTGGCAATCTGAAGCAGGTGGCTCTGCTGGACAATTTCTGCTGGGGCAACACCAGCCGCCCGGAAAGGCTGGGTGCCCTGGTGCGCGCCTGCCGCGCCTGTTACGACATGGCGGTCGTCTATGGCACGCCCTTCATCTCCGGCAAGGACAGCCTCAATAACGAGTTCGAGTTCGAAGGCAAGATCATCTCCATCCCGGATACCCTGCTCATCTCGGCAATGGGGGTTATTGAAGACAGCAATAAAGTTGTATCGATGGATTTCAAGACCGCCGGCAATCTCATCTATATCATCGGCAGCACCTCTAACGAGCTGGGCGGCTCTGAATATTTCAGCAGCCTCGGTTTCACCGGCAACAGCGTGCCCAGATTGAACCCGAAGCAGGCCAAAGACCTGATGGACAACCTGTCGCTGGCGACGGAGGTAGGGTTGGTGAAAGCCTGCCACGATTTGAGCGATGGTGGCCTTGGTGTCGCCATCGCCGAAATGGCTTTCGCCGGCGGGCTGGGGGCAAACATCAGACTGGTTGATGTACCACTGGGTGAGACTATACAACGAGACGATTACATCCTCTTCTCCGAGTCCAACAGCCGCTTCCTGGCTGAAGTATCCCCCCAGGATAAGGACGGTTTCGAAAAGGCGATGGGTAAATCCACTTTTGCCCGAATCGGTGAGGTTACCTCTTTCGAAACGCTTGAGATATACGGGCTGAAAGGCGACAAGGTTCTGGACATACCCATAGACAAGCTGAAGGAAGCCTGGCAGAAACCGTTGGGCTGGTAAAACTATGGCTAAAGTAAAAACACTGGTACTGCGAGCTCCGGGAACCAACTGCGATATGGAGACCGCCTTCGCCTTTCGGCAGGCAGGTGCCGAGGCGTCGCTGGTGCACATCGGGCAGTTGATTCGCGGTGAGAAACAGCTATCGGATTACCAGATTATGGTCCTACCCGGCGGCTTCACCTACGGC
>DUFE01000060.1 GCA_011170385.1 Dehalococcoidia bacterium
GCTACAGCCACTGGTCGATAGTATCAACGAGCTGGAAGCCGGGTTCGGCAGTCTTACCAACGACGAGCTAAAGGGAAAGACGGAGCAGTTCAAGGCGCGGCTTGCTGAAGGAGAGTCCCTCGACGATATCCTGCCGGAAGCGTTCGCCGCTGTTCGCGAGGCGGCAAAAAGAACCATCGGTTTGCGCCACTTCGATGTCCAGCTTATCGGCGGCATCGTGCTGCACCATGGCAAAATCGCCGAAATGAAAACCGGCGAGGGCAAGACGCTGGTCGCCACCCTGCCCCTGTACCTCAACTCACTTACCGGCAATTGCTGTCACCTGGTTACTGTAAATGATTACCTGGCGCGTCGCGACCCGTACTGGATGGGACCTGTCTACCATGCATTGGGGGTTAGCGTCGCCAGTATTTTCCCGATGCAGACCCCGGACGAGCATACTCCTGCCTGTATCTACGACCCGGATTACGATTCGGAGAAGGATAACGACCCCTGGCGCCACTTTCGCTCTATCCCACGTAAAGAAGCATACCGGACGGATATAGTCTATGGAACGTCTAGCGAGTTCGGCTTCGACTACCTGCGAGACAACATGGCGGTCGACCTTTCAAACTGCGTACAGCAGCAGAGCAACTATGCCATCGTTGACGAAGTTGATAACCTCCTTATTGACGAAGCCCGCACACCGCTGATCATCAGCGCCCCTGATATGGAGGCGGGGCAGAAGTACCAGATATTCGCCCGCCTTATCCAGCGCCTCAAGCCGGGGGTTGACTACGAAATCAAGGAAAAAGAGCGCAGCGCTGATCTTACCGATGAAGGCTTCTCTATTATAGAGAGACTGTTAAAGCGCGAGGGAGTGCTCAAGTCGGCAAGCCTGTACGACCCAGAAAGCGCCGATCTTATGCGCCACCTGAGAAACGCTCTCACCGCCCGTGAATTTTACAAGAGAGACCAGCAGTACGTCGTCAAGGATGGTCAGGTTATCATCGTCGACGAATTCACCGGGCGAATGATGCTCGGACGCCGCTATTCCGAGGGGCTGCATCAAGCAATAGAAGCCAAGGAGCACGTGAAGATACAGCAGGAGAGCCGCACCTACGCCACCATTACCATCCAGAACTACTTCCGTATGTATGAAAAGCTCGCCGGTATGACAGGCACCGCTGTTACTGAAGCCGAGGAGTTCCACAAGATATACAAGCTGGAGGTAGTGGTTATACCCACCAACAAGCCGATGATAAGGGAAGACCACCCCGACCAAATATACAAGGACGAGGAGTCCAAGTTCAAGGCTGAAGTCAACGAGATCGAGCTGGTGCACAAAGAGGGGCGCCCGGTGCTTATCGGCACTGTTTCCATCGAGAAATCGGAGCGCCTCTCCGAGATGATGAAAAGGAAAGGTATCCCCCACCAGATTCTGAACGCCAAGCTGCACGAGAAGGAAGCCAATATTATCGCCCGTGCCGGCGAGCCGCGTGCGGTTACTGTCGCCACCAATATGGCCGGAAGGGGTGTTGATATAGTCCTCGGTGGTAAAGAGCCGGAAAACGGCAGCAGCCAGGAGTGGCAGGAATGGCAGAGGAAGCATAACACGGTAATAGAGCTCGGCGGGCTGCATGTAATCGGGTCCGAGCGCCACGAGGCACGCCGTATCGATAACCAGCTCCGCGGAAGAGCCGGCAGGCAGGGGGATCCGGGCAGCTCCCGCTTCTATGTATCGCTGGAAGATGATATCATGCGCCGTTTCGGCGGTGACCGCATCAAGGGGATCATGGAATGGGCGGGCATGGACGAAAACACGCCTATCGAAAATCGCATGGTCAGCCGCTCCATCGAGAGCGCCCAGACCAAAGTCGAGGGCTATCACTTCGATATACGAAAGCACCTGGTGGAATACGACGATGTCATCAACAAGCAGCGCGAGATCATCTACGGCGAACGCTTGAAGATACTCTCCGGCGCCGATCTTAAAGCCAATATCCTGTCTATGATAGAGGAGGAGATAAAGAACATAGTAGCCCCCAATCTCAACGACTACGACAACGAGCAACCTATCGAGAGACTCCTTACCGATTTAGCGACCATCCTCCCTCTACCGCCGGAGGTAAACGCTCAACTGCTCTCCAGAATGGAGCCTGATCAGGTTGAAGAGAAACTGATGGAGCAGGTTCACGCTCTCTACCAGAAGCGGGAAGAGGATATGGGCGCCGATAACATGCGGCTTCTGGAAAGGCTGGTGATGCTTCGCACCATAGACACCCTGTGGGTGGAGCACCTGACGGCGATGGAGTATATGCGGCAGGGCATCGGGCTGCAGGCTATGGCGCAGCGTGATCCGCTGGTAGCCTATAAACAGAGAAGCCACGCCATGTTCCAAGACCTGACGGCTGCCATACAGCACTCCGTAACGCATAGCATCTTCAAGCTGGGCATAAAGAAGGGCACCCCTCCCCCCAGACCGAAGCCGGCGATAGCCGCTGCTGCCAGCGATAGCGGCGGGGATGGGCAGAAGCCGCCGCCGACCAGTGGTAAAAAGGTAGGTAGGAATGACCCCTGCCCCTGCGGAAGCGGTAAGAAGTTCAAAAAGTGCTGCGGGAAGTGAGAAAGGAGACCAGGTATTATGAAATTTAGAGATTTAACAGAAATATATGAGAAAAAGAAGGACATATATGGCTTCAATGCTTATAAATACATATCTGAATTGCTAACTGAAGTTAAAGAGATACACAAGAGTGATTTTATTAAAAATCCCACGCCACAGGGAGACCATGAGCAATCTTGGCGAGCGTTTAAGGGCAAGAACCTTGAGAAACTTATTGCATATATAATAAAAAATGAAAAAACCTGATAATAAAACGACCAAGGTTAAGTGGAAGAAATATAAGTAACCCAATGAACACAAAACTGCAAACTGCATCCCCCCACCCCGCCACATCGGACGGGGAGGCAATAAGGCACCTCAAGGAAGCCATCGCTTCGGGCAAGCACTGGTACATCGCCCTGCTGGAGGCTATCGGGCTGTGGCAGACTGAAGAAGAGACGGTTGACGGCAGGCGGTATCGCTACCTTATAGACGGCGAAGCTTTCGACTGGCTACTGCTCGCCGAGCGCCTGCTGGGGGAGGTGGACAGTTTGCTACCCGAAAACGAGAAGATGGCGCTCCTTTTCCAGGGCAAACCGCCGCTGTATCTGCCCGCTAACGAGTTCAAACAGCTCATCGGCAACCACAAGTATCGGCAATACCTCAACTATTTCTACGGCATCACCGTTGAGGAAGCCCTTGTCCAGGCGGTTGATGATGAAGTGTACAAAGAGAGGCTGTCGCTGGGGTTGAGCGAAAGAGAGGCCACTCCGGATGAGGCTTATAACCGTATATATGGCGCCAGCC
>DUFE01000061.1 GCA_011170385.1 Dehalococcoidia bacterium
CCAGATTCGTCTCGCGGCTTACTCCGTGGGCTTCGTTATGACATAAAATGGCGTGCGCTATTTCCTCACCGGCACCCATCTCCCTCGCCAGGTCTGCGCCCAGCTTGCTGTGGGTGCTCATATCGCCACCGGTAAGCTCCACATCTATATCGTGCAGTAGCCCGGTGATCCCCCACTCTTCTTCATCCTCGCCGAAACGTCTCGCCAGAGCCCGCATAATCGCCTCGGTAGCCAGCATATGCTTGATAAGATTCCTGTTTTCCACATTTGCTTCGACTGAATTAAGAGCTTCTTCCCTTTTCATTGCATACCCCCGATTTCTGCCTTATTAGCAGGTTTTTATCTTTCCAGTGCGTACTCTTCTCTATCCTCCAATACCTTTTTCAGATATTGCCCGGTGGACGAAGCTTCCTCGCCGGCTATCTCCTCTGGTGTGCCTACGGCAACGATATAGCCGCCCCTATCACCGGCTCCAGGTCCCAGGTCGATAATCCAGTCGGCGTTCTTGGCTACTTCCAGGTGGTGTTCGATGATAACCACCGTATTTCCGGCATCGGTTAGCCTTTGTAATACCTTAAGCAGCGCCGCCACATCCTCAAAAGCGAGCCCGGTAGTTGGCTCATCGAGTATATATAACGTTCGGCCGGTAGACCTCTTCGATAGCTCCGTAGCCAGTTTAATTCGCTGCGCCTCGCCGCCGGAAAGGGTAGTTGCCGGCTGCCCCATCCGTATATATCCCAGCCCAACATCGCGTAGCGTCGCCAGCTTGTTCTTCACCTTGGGGAAGTGCTCGAAGAACTCCAGCGCCTGCTCCACTGTCATATCCAGCACCTCGGCTATATTCTTTCCCTTGAATTTCACTTCCAGTACTTCACGATTATAGCGTTTACCCTTGCACACCTCGCAGGGTACAGTAACATCGGGTAAAAACTGCATCTCTATCTGGTTATATCCATCTCCACGGCAGGCTTCGCATCGCCCTCCCTTTACATTGAAGGAAAACCTGCCAGGATTATAACCTCTCATCCTCGCCTCAGGAGCGGTAGCGAACAGCTCACGTATCGGGGTAAAGGTGCCAGTATATGTTGCCGGGTTGCTGCGTGGCGTTCGCCCGATGGGCGACTGGTCTATATTTATCACCTTATCTATATTCTCCAATCCACCAATTTCATCACATTCGCCGGCGTTTTCTCTCGCCCGGTACAGAACCTGCGCCACCTTTTTATACAGGACTTCGTTGATGAGAGTGCTTTTACCGCTGCCCGATACACCGGTGATACATACAAACATGCCGAGCGGTATGGCAACATCTATGTCTTTTAGATTGTTCTGCCTGGCTCCTTTTATTAATATCTCCTCACCGGAACCTCCTCTCCGCTTCTGTGGCAACGGGATCTTTTTTACCCCGCTCAAATACTGTCCTGTTACGGATTTTTTCGAGCCCTTTATGTCATCCAGCGTTCCGGTGGCAACTATCCATCCACCCCGCTCTCCGGCTCCCGGACCCATATCGACTATATAATCGGCAGCTCTCATCATGGCTTCGTCATGCTCGACAACCAGCACCGTATTACCCAGATTTCTCAACCTCTTCAGCGTTTCAATAAGCCGGTAATCATCTGCCGGATGCAGCCCAACCGTCGGCTCGTCGCAGATATAAAGAACGCCCATCAAACCGCTGCCTATCTGCGTCGCCAGGCGGATACGCTGCGCCTCACCGCCGGATAGAGTGCCCGATGTACGATTCAGATTCAGGTAATCCAAGCCGACATTTTCCAGAAAGCCCAGCCTCGACCTTATCTCCTTGAGTATTTCCGCAGCTATAACCTGCTCCCGATGGCTTAATACCGTCTTCGGTGAAGCCAGCATCTCCACCCAATTAAGTGCCTGCGTTACCGACATAGAGCTGACCTCGTCGATATTTTTACCGCTGACGGTAACCGCCAGCGCTTCCGTCTTCAGCCTCTTTCCCTGGCATTCGGCGCAGATTCTGGATACCATATACCTTTCGATGTTCTCTTTCGAATTTTCAGATTCGGTATCGCGATATTGCCTTTCCATGGTATTAATAATGCCTTCGAAGCCATCAGAGTAATAACGCGTCCGACCAAACCGATTACGATAGGTTCTCGTTTCTCCACCTTCCCCGTAGAGCAAGTATTCAAGCTGTTTATCGGTCAGTTCCCTCAGCGGAGTTTTCAGAGAGAATCCTCTTCTTCTAGCAAGTGATTCCACCCTATAAAGATACCAGCTATGAAACTGCCAGGGACGTATAGCCCCCTCTAAAATTGATCGCTCTTTGTTGAGCACCAGGTCCGGGTCGATCTCCATCTTTATTCCCAGACCGGTGCAGTTTGAGCAGGCGCCGTGAGGGCTGTTAAAACTGAACGTCCTTGGGGCAATCTCTCCCAAGCTGACGCCGCAGTGAACGCAGGCGAAGTGCTCTGAGAACAGCAGTTCCTCGCCATCTATTATGTCAATAAGAACCACCCCCGCCCCCAGCTTCAGCGCCGTCTCCACCGAATCGGCGATGCGGCTCTGGCTGCCACTCTGCCCCACTACCAGCCTATCTATAACGGCTTCGATGGAGTGCTTTCTGAATTTATCAAGCTGGAAATCCTGTGCCAACTCGTATATGCTACCGTCTACACGCACCCTGGCATAGCCCGCTTTGCGCAGGTCTTCAAATACCTGCTGGTATTCTCCCTTGCGGTCTTTTACCAATGGCGCCAGGACCATTATTTTCGTACCCTCCGGCATCGCCTGAACGGCATCGACAATCTGCTCCACCGTCTGCATGGTTATCTCTCGCCCGCACTGCGGGCAGTGGGGATGCCCCGCCCGTGCGAAAAGCAACCGCAGATAGTCGTATATCTCCGTTACCGTACCTACCGTGGAACGTGGATTTCTGCCCGGTCCCTTCTGGTCTATGGATATCGCCGGGCTCAACCCTTCGATATAATCGACGTCCGGCTTCTCTATCCTGCCCAGAAATTGCCGTGCGTAGGCAGACAGTGATTCTATGTATCTCCGCTGGCCCTCGGCGTATATGGTATCGAAAGCCAGCGAACTCTTGCCCGAGCCGGAGACGCCGGTTATAACCACCAGCTTATCGCGGGGTATGGTAATATCTATATTTTTCAGGTTATGCTCACGAGCACCCTTGACGACTATGGAATTTAACGGCACATTATCCCCCTGTTATAGTATTCTATCATCAGCAGCTATAGCTAACAAGCCGAACAGGCATTCGTCAATGACTCCGTCTGGAAATGCAAAAGCCGCTGGAGTATAATGTTGACAGGTATTTGACAACCTCAGGTCAGTTAAAAACTATTCAAATGACCTGGTCTAAACTGAGGAAGTATATGATTATAGCTGTTGACGCCTCCGGGGGTGAATACGCCCCGCACGAAATCGTTAAGGGTGCCATAAAAGCCGCCCATGATTTCAACGCAAACATTGCTTTAGTAGGCAACAAGTCCGTCCTCCACGTTCTTGCCGGCAAGCAGCTCAAGAAGCTGAATCTGACCATCGTCAATGCCAGCCAGACAATCGGCTTTCACGAGCATCCTATGGAAGCGATACGCAACAAACCTCAATCTTCTATCGCCATCGGCATCAACCTGCTAAAGGAAGGTAAAGCCTCTGCTTTCGTTTCCGCCGGTAATACCGGAGCCGTTTTATGTGCCTCCCTATTCAATCTAGGTAAGATAGACGGCGTCGAGCGTCCCGCCCTCGCCAGCCTGGTCGGTCTCAACCGTTCGGCTCCGGCTATTCTCATCGACGCCGGCGCCAACGCCGATTGCCGCCCCAACCATCTTCTGCAATTCGCCCGTCTCGGCAACACCTACGCCCAGAACATACTCGGTATCGACCTGCCGCGTGTCGGTCTTTTAAGCAACGGCGAGGAGGATACCAAGGGCAACCGCCTGACCATCGAAAGCCACCAGTTACTTAAAAAATCGGAGCTTAACTTTATCGGTAACATAGAGGGTAACGACATCGCCAAGGGAACCGCCGATGTCATCGTCAGCGATGGCTTCACCGGAAACATAGTAATCAAGACCGTCGAAGGGCTGGGAGACTCATTTATAAAGCTACGCCAGTCAAGCGATGCCTATGACGGCCGTCAGCGCCTGCGTGGTCGCGCCCTGCTTGCTGATGTCGGTTTGGGATTTTTGGTCAAGGGTATAGACTTCCGCGAGTACGGCGGAGCCTGTCTGCTGGGCGTAAAGGGCAATGTTATCGTTTCACACGGGCGCTCACAGGCAAGGGCTATAAAAAACGCCATAGGTCTAGCCAAACGAACGGCGGAAAGGGATATCTGTCAAATCATCAACGAGGTAACCAATGCCTGAAGACCACGATGTGTTGATTATTGGTGGCGGGCCTGCCGGTATAACCGCCGGTCTCTACTGCTCCCGTGATAGACTTGAGACACTGCTCATAGAAAGAGGGCTTATAGGCGGTATGATAAACGAAGCCGAAAAGGTGGATAACTACCCCGGTTTCCCCGAAGGTATCAGCGGCACCGAGCTTACCCAGCTAATGCACCAGCAGGCGACCAGGTACGGGCTGAAAACCATCTATATCGATGTTATTGCCCTACAGGTAAAGAATAAATCGATGACCGTTAAAACCACGAGTGGTAGCTTTGGTTCACGCGCCGTGATAATAGCTAGCGGCTCGGAGCGACAGAAGCTCGGTATTCCCGGTGAGAAAGAGTACACCGGCAAAGGCGTGTCCTATTGCGCCACCTGCGACGCCCCTTTCTTCAACGGTAAGACAGTAGCTATCGTCGGCGGCGGTAACGCCGCAATCTACGAAGCTCTGCACCTGGCTAAGTTCGCCGCCAAAGTGTTTCTCATCCACCGCCGTGACCAGCTGCGGGCTACCGCTATCGTCCAGGAAAGGGCTTTTGCCGAGCCGAAGATTGAATTCCTTTGGAACACCGTGGTCGATGCCATCGAAGGCGGTAAAACCGTTGAAAATTTGAATCTCAGGCAGGTAACAGACGGCAAGAAATACACCCTCAAAGTGAGCGGGGTTTTTATAGCTATCGGCATCAAAGCCAACACCGGTTTCCTCAAAGGCGTGCTGGCGCTGGACAAACGGGGATGCATCGTCGTTAACGAGCGTATGGAAACCAGCGTACCCGGCATATTCGCCGCCGGCGATATTCGCAGCAACTCCATTGGCCAGGTGGTTGCCGCCGCCGGTGACGGTGCCACCGCTGCCCTTTACGCTAAAAATTTTATAGAGAGCTAACCTGACACTCCGGTTTCGATTGCATTATAATATTTAGAAAGGCAGAGAGATATGAAAGTCGTATTCCTTGAAGATGTAGCCGACGTAGCCAAGTCCGGAGATGTCAAAGAGGCTGCCGACGGCTATGCCCGCAACTTCCTGATACCAAGAGGTCTTGCCGCGCTGACAACATCGCAGGTAACCAGCCAGCTCGAATTTCAACTTGCCTCTCAGTCCAAAAAACAAGCCAGGGCTGCCGAGAAGCTTGCCGCTATGGCAAAACAGCTCAATGGCAGCGAAATTACCCTTAAGGCCAAGGTCGGCGCCAAAGACCGGCTCTACGGCTCCATCACCAGCGCCGACATCGCCAAGGAGCTCACCAGAACCAGCGGTATCACCATTGATAAGAGAAAAATAGAACTATCCGAGCCTATCCGCGAGCTCGGCATTTTTGAAGTTGCCATCAAACTGGGGAAGGATGCCTTACCCAAGATAAAGGTTACCGTAGAAGGACAGGAGTCCGGTTGAGGTGCATAGCGACAGACTGCCGCCACACGATATAGATGCCGAGGAAGCAGTAAACGGCTCGCTGTTAATAGACGGCAGGGCTATTTACGAAATAGCTACCTTTTTACAGCCTGTCGATTTCTACAGCGAGCAGAACCGCTGGATATACCAGTCCTGCATATCCCTCTACCAGCGTGACGAAGCCATAAACCAGATAACAGTAGCCCAGGAACTGGATCGCGAAGGTAAGCTTGAAAAGTGCGGTGGCGCTGCCTACCTTAGCCATCTTATCTCGGTTGTACCTACCTCCCTCGATATAGAGCACTATGCCCGAATCGTCTATCGCCTGTCGGTAATGAGGCAGCTTATCTCCGCTTCCGACAAGATTTCCGATATCGGCTACGAAGCTGACCACGATGTCAGTGCCGCCTTAAACAGAGCCGAAGACGTTCTGTTTCGATTGCGTCGCTACGGCTCGATGGATTTCGTCCACATTAAAAACGTGCTGGACAAGTATTTCGAGGCTCCGCCAGCCCCTGATAGCGAAGGCTACCAGCCGATTCCCTACGTATTCTCCGGCCTCATCGGTCTGGACGACTTTCTGGGCGGCTTCCAGCGCTCCGACCTGATAGTAATCGCCGGCAGACCGAGCATGGGCAAGACTAGCCTAGCTCTCAACATCGCACGCTATGCCGCCGTAGAGCAGAGCGCCAGTATCGCCCTTTTCAGCCTGGAGATGTTTCGCGATACGCTGGTGCAGCGCCTGCTCTCTAGCGAAACCGGCATAAACTCCAGGCGCATACGCCTGGGACTGAATACTGAGGAAGAAGAAGGAAAGATTATAGAAGCCATCGGCAAGCTATCCGAAGCACCAATATATATAGACGACTCGCCCCAGTTAAGAGTTATGGAGATGAGGAGCAAAGCTCGCCGCTTGCACTACGAGCACGGTATAGACATGGTCATTGTAGACTATCTGCAATTGCTTCAGGGAGAGGGTCGAAACGAAAATCGGGTGCAGGAAATCAGTTATATATCCCGCTCGCTTAAGGCGCTGGCTCGCGAGCTTAACATACCGGTTATCGCTATATCGCAGTTAAGCCGCGCCGTAGAGTGGCGAGCATCGCACGTTCCACAGCTTTCCGATCTGCGTGACAGCGGCAGCATCGAGCAGGACGCTGACCTAGTTACCTTCATCTATCGCGACGAAGCCTACTATACGGAAGACGAGTGGCGCATCCAGCACCCGGAAGAGGAGTACCCCAGGGAGATGGCAGATATCATTATCGCCAAGCATCGCAATGGACCCACCGGGCAGGTTAAGGTGCGCTTTCGCCACAACCTGACACGATTCGAAAACCTGGCAAAAGCGGAGCCGAACCTGCTATGAAGACCTTCAACGGCTTCCCCGCCCGCATGAACTTTACCCCGATACCTAACCTGTTCCTGAACGGGCTGATGCCCGAAATCAATGACATCTTCGAATTAAAAATCACACTCTATATTATGGAGGCGCTGTACCTCAAAAAGGGTTACCCCCGCTTCGTACCTTTCAGCGAGCTTGCGGGTAATACCAGCATTATTAAAAGTCTTAAGGCTTCAGGTAAGCCGTCTGATGAAGCCCTGCGCAAAGCTATTGATAAAGTGGTAAAAAAAGATATCTTTCTTCGTCTAACAGTAGATCAGGATGGCAAAACCGAGGACATCTATTTCCTCAACACCCCATCCGATAGGCAGGCAATAGCTAAGATTCGAAGCGGGGAGCTCAAGCTTCTCGGTGCTACCATCGACGTAAAGATACCTTCAATAACCGAAGAATCACCCAATATCTTTACCCTTTATGAAGATAATATCGGCTTGCTGACGCCGATTGTCTCCGAGGAGCTCAAGGAAGCCGAGAAGCTGTACCCGGTCACCTGGATTAAGGACGCCATTAAAGAAGCTGCCTCTCTCAACAAGAGGAACGTCAGGTATATCATACGCATACTGGAGAACTGGTCGACGGAAGGTAGGAGCGATGGAGCACATAAGCGAGATTCTAAAAAGGACGAAGGTACGAAATACGACGGGCAAAGATACGGGCACATGGTCCAGCACTAGCGATGAGGAACCCTCCGGCACTGGCTGCCCTGTTTGCCGGGGTGCCGGTTTCGTGCATCCCCTGCTCGATTCGGGGAAGCCGGACTTCAGCCGGGCTACCGCCTGCCGCTGCCTGCTTAACGTTGCCAGCAAGGAGCGCCGTTACCTTCGGGAAAGATACAGCAATATCGGCTCGCTCAACCGTCTCACCTTTGATAACCTGATTCCTGAAGGCAGGAGTGGTTGTGCCGCCAGCCAAGACAGGTTCAGGGTGGCTTTTCAGGCAGCCAGAGATTTCGCCGCCGAGCCGAAGGGCTGGCTGATCTTTGTCGGACCCAGCGGCTGCGGCAAGACCCATCTGGCAGCCGCCATCGCCAACGAATACATCAGCCGCGGCAAACCTGACTTCTTCATCACTGCCGCCGA
>DUFE01000062.1 GCA_011170385.1 Dehalococcoidia bacterium
CGAAAAAGTTTCAATATGCAAGGGAGGTAAGCTCACCTGACGGTCCCCTGGTGAGTCTGTACCTGGCGCTGCTGACCTATAATATAGAAAACGAGGAAAAAGAGAGGCTTATCTCCTACCTGAAGCTGCCGAAAACGATTGCCCAAACACTGCGCGATGCCGCCGAAATCAAAAGTAAGATGCTGCAACTGGCTGATATCAGGCTAAAGCCCAGCGCCGTTTATCGCCTTCTCAAAGGCTATTCGATGCAGTCTTTAACCGCCGGAATCATCTCCGGCGACTCTACAGCAGCCAGACAGAACATCAAGTTATACGTGAACAAGATGCGCATGGTTAAGCCGATGCTTACCGGCGAGGACCTGATAAAGATGGGGATTCCACAGGGGCCCCGCATCAAAGAGGTACTTGGCAAGCTGCTGGAGGCGCGGCTTGACGGTGAAGTAAAAACGAGAAGGGATGAGGAGAGGCTGGTTGAAAATTGGGTTAAAGATTAAACCTACGAATAAACTCTTTAGGTCTATCTATCTCTTTTGCCCCTAATCCTATAATCCCAGGCTTTTTTGACACCTTATGAAAATTACCGTCATTAGTAATGAATATATCATTGTTATAATGTATATGACACCACATAGCCTGTACATCACACTTTGCGTTTAACCACTTCTTATGAATCACATCAGGGTCAGTCTTATATAATTTTTTAAAATCTGCATACTGAAATGGCATTTTAGGAAAAAGAATTTTATGTATCTGTTCCTCAAGGTCTACAAGATCAGAAGATGAAAGAATACAATGGTCGAGATAGGCAATATCAAGATAAGCAATAGGATTAAGCGAAAAACAACTATCGCATCCAATTTTCCTTAAATACTGTTCAAATTCCTCAAATTTGCGGTGTTTTTTGCCACCTCGCTGATTCTCCGATGCTGCGATTGCAGTTATAAAAACTTTTATTACTCCGCTATCATGCAAATCTATAATCTTACGGATTTCAGGTGAATCCCTCTCACCTTTTTCTAAACTTATCAGACAGTTATTGTCTAATGTTATTTTTTCCTCTGCCACGGCTTGTGTTCTTTATCAAAGATGAAGTTCTTCCTCTCCTCCGGGTTTCTCAAGCTTCTTATAATAGCCGGTAAAGCCCGTAGCCCGGTGAAAAGAGGCAGGGCGATAGAGTAGATAATAACGTTAGACTCCCCACCGAACCCCCAGATAATTAGTGGTAGAAAAGCGATACCAAGCCCCATCGCCAGCCTCAAATTGCTGGTAATAAAAGCCAGCGCTAACATTACACCGAAGATGATTGCAGCCGGTACCGGCACCAGCCCAAAGAAAACGCCGATGGTGGTTGCGCCTCCCCTACCGCCGTCGAACCTCAGAAAGACGGGCCAGTTATGCCCCACAACCACCGCCAGGCCGGCAACGAAGACAGTTATTTCAGAAACACCGAGCCACCTGGCGATGAACACTGCCAGAGTACCCTTGCCTATATCGGCGACAAGGACAGCGATGCCGGCAGCCGTTCCCACCTCACGCATAACGTTGGTGGCACCGACATTGCCACCACCCACCCGCCTAATATCCACCCCTTTAAGCAGACGACCAGCAATATAGGCGAAGGGGATGGAACCCAGCAAATAGGCTAGTATAACCGCCGCTACTGACTCCGCGACCATCTCTATTCCGTTACCTGCTCCATCCTTTTATCAGTCGTCATCGTCTCTGCAAGATAAGCTTCCAGCTTCTGCTTTTTAAGACTGGCGTATACCTTTTCGGCTTCAGCCTTATCTCGGAACAGGGAGAACAGCGCCGGCCCCGAACCCGCCAGGTGAACGCCACCCGCACCGGCTTCCAGGAAACGCTGCCGGTATCCACCCAACCCCTCAAAGCTATCATAAGCAACACATTCAAAGGCATTGCAGAGGTTTTCCGCCATCACATCGCCACCCCTAGTAAGCAGCGCCACCAGATCTTCCGTCGCCTGTCCATCGCTATAATGTTCCTTCTTAAGGCTGTCATACAGGCGACCCGTTTTACCGGCGGAGCGGGGTACATCCGGCACCAGCAGCACCACCCACATCCCGGGCAGAGGTGGCAGCGGGCTGACTACCTCCCCTCTTCCCTGCATCAGCGCTGTGCCGCCGAAGAGGAAGAAGGCGACATCCGAGCCCAACTGCGAAGCCAGCCGCGCCAGCTCCCCCGGCGGGCAAGCCAGTTTCCATAGCCTGCTCAGCGCGATGAGGATGGCAGCGGCATCGCTGGAATCGCCGCCCAAGCCCGATAGCAGCGGTATTTTCTTGGATATATCTATGCTCGCCCCTTCGGTATGCCCAGAAACGTCCTTAAGCAAAGCGGCGGCTCTGGATACCAGACTTTCCTCTAACAGCCAGCCTGGAGCATGGCACTTGAAGGTTATCCTATCGCCCGGCCGAAAGACAATCCGGTCGCACAGGTCTATAGTCTGAACTACGCTACGTATTTCGTGAAATCCGTCGTTTCGCCTGTCCAGAACCTCAAGGGTAAGGTTCAACTTTGCCGGCGCCATTACCGTCAGCATTTCCGTTTTTCCTTTAACACCTGCCATAGACGCCGCCACTCCTCCAGTGCCAGCGTCTCCGCCCTTCTTCGTGATATTATACCCGCTTCCTCCAGCAAAAGCATCACCTCGTTTTTAGGCAGCCCCAGCCCCAAAGCCAGCGAATTAACTATCTGCTTGCGTGAAGCGGTAAATCCGGCACGCACCATCCGGAAGAAGCTGCCCGTATCATCAACCGCCACCGCCGGTCGGTGATACACGTCGATCTTTAATACAGCCGAGTCCACCTCCGGTGCCGGGTAGAAGCAGCCGGCGGGTGCATAACCCGCTATCTCCGGTTTGCCATAGAACTGCACGCTGGTACTCAACAGGCTCATCCGGCCCGGTTCTACCGTTATAGCTTCAGCTACCTCCCTCTGCACCATAAATACCATCAACCTGGGCTTTAACGAGGCTTCCAGAAAATGGCGGATTACCGCCGATGTTATATAATAAGGCAGATTGGCGACAACCTTATACGCTGTGGATTCGTCTCCCAGCAGGACCGCTGGCTGGAGTTTCAGTATATCCCCTTGGAAGACGTCCAAATTACCCGCCAC